>CAIZXK010000751.1 GCA_903936865.1 uncultured Bacteroidales bacterium
AAAATTAAAGGCATTAGGATTGGGAGATTGTCCAAATCTTGATTATAACAATATTTACGATGCTTTAAATGGGTTAGAATTAGAGCAATTGGGGTTATATCGTAATAAAGTAAGTATTGAAAATAAACAGAAACTTAAAAAAATATTACCTAAGACAAAAATCTATTATTGAAAATTACTGCCCTTAATCGAGTGGACTGCCCTTCCAGTAATTAGCTGACAGGTAGAGCCCACACACCATTGTTCGTAAGGATCACGTATTACAGCGGTTCATTAAGATGTGGTTCGATTTTGGCAAAGTGTGCTAAGTGGATATTCCGTGCAAAGAAGACCACCTATTCCGCAGTAAACTATACATCTAAAGTTAATGGCACAAATTGCTATATTTAAGTTTACTGATGTATCATTTAAATTAAAAACAATTTATTCGTCAGGGGTTCATGAAAAAAACTTATTTTTGGTAAAAATTTATGAATAAACAAATTTTATAGACAAACTGACGTTATGACCAATACTATGACGATCGTGCTACCAACAAACTGAAAGCTTGAAAACGAGCAGTCGCAGACAAAAAATGACAACACAGAATGACGAAATATTTTATACTTTTTCTTTTAGCAATTCTAACCAGCCGACAACTTAAAGCCCAAGACACTTTAAGATTTGACACGACAAAAACATTACAAGAAGTAATTATAATCTACCAAGCCGACAAACTAACGCCAATAACTTTTCATAACATAAGTTTCAAAGATCTTAAAACAAAATCAACAGGACAAGAACCTTCGTTCTTGCTTTCTGAAACTCCATCAATCACCAACTATTCAGACGCAGGAAACTCACAAGGTTATTCCTATTTCAGATTGAGAGGCATTGACCAGACGAGAATCAATATGACACTTGACGGAGTTCCATTAAATGAGCCCGAAGACCAAGGAGCATATTTTTCTAACTATCCCGACATCTTGAATTCAGTAAGCAAAATTCAAATTCAACGTGGCATTGGGACTTCCAAAAATGGAGTTGCCAGTTATGGTGCTAGCGTCCAATTATTCTCACCAAACTTATACGACACAACTAAAACAACTTTAGGTTTTGGATATGGCTCATTTAATAGCTTAAGAGCATTTGGAGAATTCAATAGCGGTGTTAAAAATAGAAAAACTCTTTATGTTAGAGTATCTGAAATTTATTCGGACGGTTATAAATATAATTCTTCTAACAATTCTCAATCCGTATTTTTAAGCAGTGGCATGTTTTATGATAAATCAACTTGGAAAATTAACCTACTTGCTGGACATCAACAAAATCAATTGGCGTGGCTTGGCGTTTCGGATTCATTGATTAAGGTCGACAGAAAAACAAATGCAAACAAGAATGAAAGAGATCAATTCACTCAATGTTTAGTTCAAATTCAAAACAATTGGCAACCCAATATTTTATCCTCAATTCAATCTAGTGTTTACTACACTTTTTTGAACGGCAATTACGATTTTAATTTGAATGGCTTTTTAGGTTTGCCTTCAACCAATGAACTTTACAATTATGCTTTTCAATCAAATTTGATTGGCTTTTTTAGCAACTACACATATTCAATAAAGGATTTCAACTGGATTACTGGAATACACGGAAATACATATGACCGCCAACATACTGGCAGTGAAAAAACTTTAGGACAGCTTTATACTAACACTGGTTACAAAAATGAAATGAGTGTTTTTACAAAAGCTGCTTTTACTTTCAAATGGTTGACATTCTTTGCAGATATTCAATATCGTTATTCATCTTTTGACTATAAAGGGACTGTTGCATTTGATAAAATGCAATGGCATTTTATCAATCCAAAAGCAGGATTGAGTGCTGAATTAAAAACAAATTCCATAATTTATTATAGTATTGGTCGAACAAGCAGGGAACCCACACGAAACGATATATTCGGAGGTAATGATGATTTATTAGCAGATAGTCAAGGTAACGCAATTCTATCAATTATTAATCCTGAATATGTTATAGACCATGAGTTGGGTTTTAGACACCAATCGCAAAAGCTGGTTTTCGATTTGAATCTTTACTACTTGGATTTCAAAAATGAAATTGTGCTTAACGGAAAATTTGGACCAAATGGTTTGGTACTCACAAATAAAGTTGAGCAGAGTTACAGAACTGGTGTTGAGTTAAGCGTTACTTATAAAGTCAGTAAGCGTTTTTCTTTGATAAATAATTCTTCATTCAATTACAGTCGTATCAAAGAACAAAAAGAATTATTCAATCCTATTCTTACACCGCCAATCATTTTAAATCAAGAAGCTGTTTATTTCTATAAAGGTTTTTCACTTGCAGTCTCTGCAAGGTATCAAGACAAATCATTTATTGATTTTGCAAATACTTCATTAATCAAAAGCTATTTCCTTTTGAATGGACGAATTGGGTATGAAATTAATAGTTTTCGGTTTGATGTTTTCATAAATAACATTACTAATTCAAAGTATTTTAACAACGGCTATGTTGATTCTGACGGTAGTAAAAAATATTTTGTGCAAGCACCAGCAGATATAAACGCTTCAGTAAAATATAGTTTCTAATGAACTTCTTTGAAATTCAAAATATCGCATTTCAAGTTTTGGGTTATCCAATAAGTTATGTTGAGTTGATAGGAACATTGTTCGGTTTAGTTTCTGTTTACTTTGCTTCAAAGGCAAATATTCTAACTTGGGGAACTGGTATAGTGAATGAAGTTTTTCTTTTCATTTTGTTTTTTCAAGTTCAACTCTATGCAGATATGTTTCTGCAAATTTATTTTTTTGTTGTAACTCTTTACGGTTGGTATAAGTGGAACGTAAAGACAAGTGAAAACAAAATTTCTGAAACAAGTTTCAGAAACAAAATATTTCTTGCTGTTACCATTCTAATTGGAACATTGATTTCGGGTTTTCTCTTCACTAATATTCATTTGTATTTGCCAGCGTATTTCAAAATACAAGCAGCTTATCCTTTCATTGATTCGTTTGTAATGGTTTCAAGTATTGTGGCAACAATACTACTTGCAAAAAAGAAAATTGAGAATTGGTATTTATGGGTTGCTGTTGATTTGGTTTGTGTTGTTCTCTATTTCAAAAAGGGAGTTTACTTTCTTTCACTTGAATATTTTATTTTTCTTGGACTTGCATCTTACGGACTTTATCACTGGAGAAAACATTTAGGCAATGACTAAAGCATTTGTGTTTGGAAAGTTTTTGCCTTTTCACAAAGGACATGAAGCGATGATAAATTTCGCATTGAGCAAGTGCGACATTCTTACAGTTTTAGTTTGTTGTAGCGATAAAGAAAATATTTCTGACACAGTTAGAAAGTCATGGATTGAAAAGACATTTGAGAAACAGAAAAATGTTGAAATAAAAACTTTCAACTATTTGGAAAACGAATTGCCAAACACGTCAGAAACTTCAAAAGAAGTTTCTGAAATCTGGGCTGACATTTTCAAAAAGCAATTGCCTGATTATTCGCTTCTGATTACATCAGAAGAATACGGCAACTTCGTTGCCGCCATTATGAATATTCAGCACATTGCTTTTGACATTCCTAAAAAACTTTTTCCTGTTTCGGCTACTGCTGTTCGTAAAGATGTGTTTGCAAATTGGAAATTTTTACCCGACAGTGTAAAACCCAATTTTGCAATTAAGGTTGTGATATTAGGAACTGAATCAACAGGTAAGACAACCTTGGCTGAAAAACTTTCAAAGCATTTCAATTGCAGTTTGGTTTTGGAAGCTGCAAGAGAAATAATTGTTAACTCAAATAATTTTAGCGTTGACGACTTGTATCATGTGGCAACAGAACATGCAAAGAGAATTGATGAAACAATTTTAGCTGATAGTCCACTTTTAATTATTGACACCGACATTCACATAACAAAATCCTATTCACTATTCACCTTTGAAAAGGAACTGGAAATAAGTGCTAACATATACAATTCAAATATAGCAAATCTTTATCTTTACCTCAATAACGATGTGGAATATTTACAAGATGGTACAAGATTGAGTGAAGACGAAAGAAATTTATTAGACCTCTTACACCGACAAGTTTTGACAGACCATAACATTAACATTATAGAAATAAAAGGCGACTGGGACAGGAGATATGAAAAGGCAGTTGAACAAATAAACGAACTAATTGCAACGAATGGACAAAATCTCTGGCTATAACATTCACCCATATAGCCGAAATCCAATTCACAAAAAAATCCAAAAGGGAAAATCAGGAGTATTTTATATTTGATTTGGGTTTATTCATCATTCCCTCATTGCCTTTAATATTTTTTTGCTAGGGAACGATGAATAAAACTCTATAACGTTACCAATCATACTTATGAAAAGAGTATTCATACTGACATTTATAATTTTGATAATTAATTGTTTTAACAAATCTTCAATACTATATTCTCAAACATTTAGTGAAGAAAGTCTACAATTTAACTTGAAATTATCTTTAGACTCTGGCTTTATTATAAAAAATAAAGGGTTTCATTATTTATTATCTAATTCCTTAACCGATACTTCCAAAAATTGGTTATTAATTAAAGATTCAGACACAATTGGTAAGTATTATCGAGTTGGAAATTCTGATAATTATTTTATGTGCTTAATCGACTATTCTGAAAAATACACTTTTGAAACTCATATTTTAATAGAACTTAATTCAGATGGCAAACTAATAAAAAGCGAAAGATTTTTTCACGGAAATTATCCAATTTGCTGGGAAAACTATTATGATGGGTTTAATAAATATGGAGATTTTTTTGGTATAGATATTTGTGGCACTGGTTCTGGATATAGTGCTGATTATCTATATTTATTCAAAGACATTTTACCTCAAAATGATCAAAATTCAATACCAATAAATTACTGGTCTTCATTTAGTATTGGAGGTGGTCTTTCGGAAAGTTTAAATTCAACAATGGAATTTAAAGATAACTATTTAATTATACATTATCTTTTAGAAAATGGTGAACTTGATGATAATTCTGAATTTAAAGTTATAAAATCAAGAACTTTTGATGTAAAATATATTTTTAACGATCAGAAATGGGTTACAAATGATAGCATTAAATTTAAAGGACTTCAAATTAATTATTAACAAAAGTACGATTGGTAAAAGCACTTTGCTGCAAGCAGGATACAAGTACTAGCTGAAATGAAAATATTTCTGTTTGACAAGAAAGTTGGGTTAATACATAATAAATTACAAAATGGGTATATAATTAGTAAGGCAAAAACATTGCTAACTTGACATGAAATACAAAATGACAACTGGAAAAAAACTTATTTTAACTTTCGGACAGAAAAGTGCAAACCAACAAAAAAGATTTCTTTTTTCTCACAGCACCCTCTCATTTCTTTCCAGGTGGACAGTTTTGGGTTTTTTGACAGTATTATCTTATGGTTGTTCTAAAGGCTCCGAAGACTTAAAAATATTGTTTGCTGGTGATTTAATGCTTGATCGTGGAACAAGAATTAATATTGAATCGAATAGCATAGATTACCCTTTTAATGATGTAAAAAATTTATTAAATAGTTCTGATGTTACTATTGCAAATTTTGAATGCGTTGCTTGTGACACTTCTTTAAAACCTATAAATAAAAAATTTACCTTTCGTGCAAATCCTGAATGGCTTACCTCACTTCATAATAACGGAGTTACCTATTTAAACCTTGCAAATAATCACAGTTTGGATTTCGGAGAAGAGGGAATTAAACAAACCGCTAATTATCTTAAACAATATAGAATTAAATCCATTGGTTATTATCCTGACAATAATTCTAAATACTTACCGACTATAATAGAAATGAAAGGAAATAGAATTGCTGTTTTTTCATCCACTTTTTTAAAGCAAAACAATAATTCTGTAAATAACGAAAATGCCTTTGCATTATCAGATAGGATTAAAATATTTAAAAAAACTCATCCTTCTTTTTTAATTTTCGTTTGTCTTCATTGGGGAATTGAAATGGAATTAAAGCCAACATTATTGCAAATTGAACAGGCTCATCTTATAATTAATGCAGGAGCAGACGCTATCATAGGACATCATCCTCATGTTGTTCAGACAATAGAAGTCTTTAAAAATAAATATATCTTTTACAGCATAGGTAATTTCATTTTTGATAATAATTCTGCACCTTCAAATCGTGGAATATTTACAGACTTTTCATTATCAAAAGGGAAGATAGCGTCAGTTCAAATAATTCCATTTAATATTGTCAGATCAAAGCCTCAATTAATGAACATTGTAGAATCTGTAAATTTTATGAATGAAATCAGTTCAATTTCTCAAACTATTAATTTTAAACAAAATTATGGGAACTGGAAAATATTATAGTTTTACGATAAAAATCATTACCTCAATAGTTTTGCTTTTCTATCTTAGCTCCTGTTTCGAAAAAAAAAGTTACTCAAAAACTATAAAAATCAATGATTTATTTTTTCAGGGAGAAGTAAAAGTTGAGAAAATTGAAAAACTAAATAAATACAAGGTTACAATTATTAATTCAACAACTGGATTAAGTGACCGTATTTATACTCCATATGAAATTTTTCAAATGGAAATAGGGGATGTTAATCATGACGGGAAAACCGATATTTGTATTGGCATAATTAAACCTACACCATTTGATCCCGTGTTTAAAAAGAGACTTTTTATTTTTCAAATTGACAGAGATTATATTCGTCCATTGTGGTTGGGGTCAAGACTTGTTAATCCATTGGAAGAATTTAGGGTATGTAAAAATAATAATAAAATCACGATTAAAACTATAGAGCGACAAATCAATAATATATATTGTGTAAATGAATATAGATGGGAATCGTTTGGAATGTCATTTATTAAAAAGCATAATAATTCCCTATCATATTCAAATGCCCTTTTAATATTAAATAATTCAAAATAATCCTATAAAAATATTTCAAATGAAGCTAAAACAAATTTTCCCAATATTATTTTTGATGTTAATTTTAGGTTGTAAAGGTGTTAGAGAAAAAAAAGCCGCCAATGTAAACTACAAATTAAATCAACATCTAATTCAGATGACTTCTTATGATGAAGGCTATCCGATTACTGATGATGTTATTGACAAAGATGCGCCTTATAAAGTGGACGATTTTATAAATTATTATAGCGACTTTTATAAAGACAAGAAAATGCCACCCCCATTTGATTTCAATATGGATATTTCGCATAAAACCTTTAACGAATTACGACTACTCAGATCAGAAATTCTTGCCCGACACGGATTTCTTTTTATGGATTATGTTATTCGTTCACATTTTAATGCTACCAATTGGTATCAACCTGTTTTTTGGTATAATGATTTTAAAATTAAACTGAGTGAAGAAGAAAAGAAATTTATTGATAAAGTTCTGCATCTTGAAAAAGAATTGTATAAGAAAAATTATATAGTATCAGATGGATACAAAAAAGCAAATCATGAAAATGTAGTTAATTGGCAGCAGTTTGAAAATATTCCACAAGCAATGATGGAACATTTAAAGAAAGATGGTTTTGTAATTAATAAAGCAAATTACGAACAATTGTTTCATGTTTATGATGAAAATTATTATGATTATACTCCAAGTTTTATTACTACAGATTTGTATCTGCAAGTATTACATATGCATATAAGTAAAGAAATGCAATCTTTGGAAGAAGAAAAAATGATTCCAATTCTAACTGAGTTAATCACAGACCAATTTAGTATTGCAAAAACAACAACTGAATTAACAAAAAATCCAATTATTAAAAAAGCTGCTGCCTGGAATCAAGTTTACTATGCTATTGGTTTATCATTAATTACTGGCATTAAACAGGAAGTCCCTTTGGAATATAATGAATTCTATAAGTACGAATATGAACATACACAAGATGCACAAGGACTGAAATCAGATTTTCTTGGTGACTCGCTTTTGGATTATACACAATTTCAACCAAGAGGGAATTACACACGAACCGATTCATTAAAGAAATATTTCAAATGTATTAAATGGTTGAATTCAGCTTCAATATATCTTGACGAAGATGATAAATTATATAGTGCTATTTTAATGGGAGATGCTTTAATTAATTCAAAAGAATCACTAAAAAAATATCAGGTTTTTTCAAATATTATTAAATTTCTGACAGGTGAAGAAAATAATCTATCCTTTTATCATCTTTTAAAAGTAATGAAAGAACTTAATTACAAAAATATTGAAGA
>CAIZXK010000752.1 GCA_903936865.1 uncultured Bacteroidales bacterium
GCAGCAGCTTAAATACGAGAATAACTTTTTTGGCTTATTTAAAAAGCCAAAAGTTATTTCCCGTATTTAAACTGAATGATATTGCAGTAAATGAAATCTTAACTTACTGCTTTTACTGTCCTAACATTGGGGAGTACTATAGATACCTCTTTTTTGTTAACAGGTGAAATTGATATTTCGAAACTAGCGAATATTAAATTCCATAAGGATGAATTGAAAAATTATTTTAAGGAGCAAAAATATTTAAAACAGATTAATAAGTATTATATAGAGTGGCTAAAAAAGGCTAAGAAATACGGTTTAAACTATATGAGAATAAATAATATTAGACCTTTGGATAATACAAAATATAGATGGGTTGCAAAAAAATTGATAAATAAATAGACACCCTGCCCCCAACACCATAAAAACAAAAACCATTTGGTAAACAGGACAAAACAGAATAAGGTTTGTACGTTAAAAGTTAATTCAATAAAGAGCAGCACACTATGTGACACTAACTATCTAAGGAATTACAGTTATTTCAGTTATTACACTATCTCTTTGTTTTATTAAGCCCTGTATATTTTTAATTTCTCCAATTGTAATAAGTTTATATTTACCAACTTTTGTAAAAGTTTTTTTATAGATAGCTGTAAAATTATTAATTGATAAAGAATCATTAAAACTAAAATTGCATTGTAAATTCATATATATTTTTGTATACATTTTAGGAATTTGTGCAACAGCGATTTCGATTATTGTCTCATGGTTGAGTTTAACATTATTGTTTTCAAAATTAGATTTGAAAACTGGCGAAAAAGTAACCCCTTCCTCTTTTAACAATTTACCTAAACTGTCATTTTTGATATTATAAAAAGTGACTCCTTCGAAATCTTTGTAAACCAATCTTTTAAGTTTTTTGTTTTCGAAATACTCTTTTGACATCCCAAATTTTCTATCATTTAGGAAGAAATTTTCTAACTTTATTTGCCCATTTTCAAAATAATAATAGGCAAATCCATTTTTAAAATTATCCACATAATGTATTTTCCCAATAATTTCCCCATCAATGTTATAAAACTTTTGCCAACCATTAATTTTTCCATAATTATAGTCAGTTTCTTCTTTTAATGAACCAGTTGAATAGAAAAATTTTTCAATGCCATGTTTTAATGTATCTGTAATAAAATTGGTTGAAGATTTAATTTTACCATTATCATAGTACGTTATTTTACTGATAACATTTGTGTTATCAGTATTGCATTTGATACAAAAAAACAAAATAAAAATGATTAATATATTTTTCATATTATTTTTCCTTTTTAACTTGATAAATTGGACCTCCATGATCACCTCCTTTATCAATAGTTTTCATTGTTCCCTTTTCTTCTTTCCCACCACAATAGCCACAAGAATCTACTGTTCCATTATTTTCAGATGAGCTACCATCACCACCTACTATGGTTTCAACTATATTTCTGACATCAGAAGCTGCCTCAGAATTATCGATAACAAAACTAACACCTTCCAATATATTTTTGGGAATTTTAGATCCACTAGACCTAAGAGTAGCGCTCATTGCAGCTAAGATTCCATCAATACTTTCGCTTCGTACATTTTCATCAGCTACTCTGCTTTCTCCGCTTTGTCCAATTTCACTTGTCCAATTTATGCCACCCCATCCTTTTGATTTTTCAGCGCCATAAACTTTTCTTTCAGCAGCCTTTTTCCAATTTGCAAATGTAGTAGTTTTAGGATCTCCTATAGTTTGTTCTTCTCCATATTCTGAACCAACAATTTTGCCATCTTTAACATAGAATGTGTTTTTTACTTCCGAATCATACCATGCATATTCGTTTGAATAATCATGATTGGGAATAAACCCAAAAATCTTTGCTGAAGTTTGAACCAATCTTGATTTTAAAGACCGTTCTTCTGTGATAGTAATTGTTAGAGTAACACCAGTCTTCGTATCAACAAATGTATTAGAAGTAACTTTCTTTTTCCCGTCAGGATCGATATAGAGAATAGGGTTATTACCTGCAAAAAGGTATGGACTTTCATTAGGAAATTTATTTGCAAGAGGATCTGTACTCAACCATCTCCCAGTCCTCGAATCATAAATTCTGGCACCAAAATCATAGCTATTATTATTGCCTTTTACTTCATCATCCTTTTCTTTTCCATTGAATCCGAAGCCATAATACCCTGTGCAGTATTCTGAAAAAGTGGATGATATGTTAGTTCTATTTTGCAAGGTCTATGTTTTTTTACAAATGTATAAAATGTTTTTTTAATACTTAACAGCCTTTGGCTAATCCGCATTGGTTTTATTATGGTTTTTCCTATAAAGAGTAGGGTAGTAAACAAAGTTATTCAATTATAAATTCTGTTGGTTTTATTTTTGTTGGTTCTTTAAAGTATAGAGTTTTAACAGTTATATCAAAAAAGATTATTTTATCATTCTTTTCCACATTTTGAAAGAACTTTCTATCTGGAGAATCCGCGCAAAGTGTACCACTAATTCCGCGACAAAGTGGTCCACACATTCCGCATTAAACTGGTCCATCTATTCCGCGGCAAAGTGTACCGTCTAAAACACAAATAAGTCAGC
>CAIZXK010000753.1 GCA_903936865.1 uncultured Bacteroidales bacterium
AAAAACCGAACCAATACCTATTCTTTTCATTGCATTTGTATTTTTTATAGCACTACCTACATTATTCCACTTTTTCCATAAGGTAATTACAATAGCAAAGCCAATAATTCCTGTAATTACTCTAATTTGAGTTGCTGCAAATGCATTGTAATTTCCCATCCCTATTTTGCTAAATACCAATCCTATAGCTTGTCCAACAGCACCTAAAAAGGCAAAACTTAGTCCTTTTATAGAATGTGAGATTGAAAACATTTTCTGTCCATTACCCCTTGTTAAAATTACAAGGGAAATTCCTCCAATCGTTAAGGTCATTCCAATAAAGTTAAAAAAAGTGAGAGTTTCTCCTAATATCATCCAGCTTAAAAATGCAGTCATTGGTGGTACCATGGTCATTATTAACATTGCAATACGTGAGCCAATAATTGTATAGGATTCAAAAAGAAATAAATCGCCAATTACAAATCCAATAATTCCTGAAATTGATAACCAAAGCCAAGCATTACTACTGGCATCTGTAGGGAGTATATAACCTCTTGATATATAAGAAAAAATGCTTAAAAAAATCATTGCCAGCATTAATCTTATTAAATTTACGGCTACTGATCCAACTTTTAAACTGGCAGATTCAAAAGCTAAGGCTGTTGCTGTCCAGCAAAATGCAGTAAATAAAGCAGCAAATTCTCCTATATGTGATTGGAACATTGGTTATATTGTTTTTATGTTATTGTTTTTTTGTGTTTCCTCATTGTATCTGAAACAGCTGATTATATGATCATTAACTAAGCCGGCAGCTTGCATAAATGCATAGCAAATGGTGCTTCCAACAAACTTAAATCCTCTTTTTGTCATATCTTTACTCATAGCATCTGATTCTGAAGTTTTCGCAGGCAAATCAGTTAATTTTTCCCATTTATTTATAATGGTTTTATAATTAACGAATTGCCAGATATAATTGTCAAAACTTCCAAATTCTTCCTGAACTAATATAAATGATCTGGCATTTGTAATTGTAGAAATTATTTTAAGCTTATTGCGAATAATTCCTTCATTCTGAAGTAATTCATTAATTTTGATTTCATTATACGAAGCAATTTTTTTATAATCGAAATTATCAAATGCTTTCCGAAAGTTTTCTCGCTTATAAAGCACAGTTTTCCAACTTAAACCAGCCTGAAATGTATCCAAAACCAGGTATTCAAATAATTTTTGATCATCATGTACTGCAACACCCCATTCATTATCATGATAGATGTTCATTAGCTTATCATCTTTTGTCCAGTTACAACGCTGTTTTTCCATTTTAATAGTATTAGAAAATAAAAAATAAGTTATTAGATTAGCTTTTTTAAGTAATCTAATAACTTACTATTTTTTTAATAATCATTAATTAATGATTATTTTACAACTTTTAATGCTTCTGTAGTTGCTTCAATCATTGGTTGTATTGAAATTTCCTTTCCTACTGCATGTTTCATCCAATATTGAGGAATAACTTTTCCATGTGCATACATTCTCATAACTTCTTCTGCAAAATTCTTGCCTTTAATTTGATTTTCTATCTGAAAATCAATTAAATGTCCAACCGGATATGCAGATAAATACAAGGGTGCATCTATCATGTGCGAATAGATAGCCAGTATCGGTTGATCTTTCTGTCCAAAAACAGGTGCATAATATTTATTCCAGATTTCTTTTGAGATAGTAACAACTGTTTCTTTTAATTGAGCCGGAGTTGCATCAGGATGTTCATATAACCATTTCCATACATTCATATCAACTAACGAAACTCCCATTATTTCGTAACATGCCCAGAAATTATCAAGTGCGGCTAAATTTTCCTTTAAATTATTATCATTTTTTATTCCTAATAATTCCAAATCTCGTTTTTGGAAAATAAAAGCCAATGCTTCAGTGAAAGCTGTATTAGGAACTCCGTTCATTATATAATAATCGACATTATGCAATGAAATTGTTTGTTCAACATTATGACCAAACTCGTGAATAGCAATATTATAGCCTTTATAATTCATACCATCAGCACCAATTCTTGTTCTTAATCTTGCTTTGTCCGATTTCATGGCTGCCCCCCAGGCATGACCAGCACCTCTTGATGCATCAACTTTGATTTTAGAAGTGATAAACATTGCATTATCTTTAGTAAAACCCAATTTTATCAAAATAGCTGGTAAATCATTTTCAAATGCTTCACGGGTTGGATAGTTGGCTTTTGTTTTTGCAGTTAATTCGTCCTCATTAATTGAACTTCTCGCTTTAAATCCATCATACCAGATATCGAAGGGTTGTAATTTACGACCCAACCTTTTATTAATTAAATTAGCAACTTGCTTAACCTGAGGAGATGAAATAAATTCGATAAAAAGATTTTCAACATTTTCCTGAGGAATTTCCATTCCCTGATCAAAAGCACGTTGGATATAAGTAGGATAAGCAGGACAGTATTCGTCCATAATTCTTAATGCTTTAAAATTGTTTAATAGAAACATATAACGTTTATCTTGTTCAGGTTTTAAAGCAATTTCTTTTCCATTCTCAAAAGCTTTGTTGGTATAAGGATTCCATTGATATTTATCGTTATTGATAATATCGGCCGGAATATCCTGATAGATGATATGTTTCATCACTTCATATATCATTTGTTGTTTTTCAAAGCCTGTTTTTGAATAGTTTGATTTTAGTTCATCACGTAATCCCCAATGTGTTATGAGTTTCATTTCTTTTGGAAATAAAGTTTTTCCTTTATTATCCAAAAGCTTTCCCATCATAATATTATAATCAGAAATATAGGTGTCAGAAGCAGTCTGGGCTTCAGATACTTTTAATAAAAATTCAGCAGGAATTCTGGATGTAAATAAATCGCCCATTCTTGCATAGGCCCATTGTTGACGATTCCAGTTTTTCCCAAATTCTGTTTTTTCTTTTAAAGTATAGAAAGGGAAATTTAGTAATGTGATGAAAGCTAATTTATTATTAAACATATCATCATTAAAATGTGCTGAAACATCATAACTACCAAAGATTTCATCAATTGGTAACAATTTACCTAAATCCAAATGTAATGGAAGTTTTAAATCAACACTGATTTTGTTATAATTACCCATTAACGTTTCAAGATTTGTAGAAATTTTTTGAAAAACCATTTCCAATTCAATGGCATCATTTATGAAATTGGTTTCGCAGAATAATTGAAATTCATTTTCGCTTCCATCGCTTTTTGTCCAAAATGCGGCTGCTTGTTGAACTCCCTTTTTAATTCGTTGTTGATTATTAATTCCATATTTACCTATAATTGAATTAATTGTGTTGGTAATTGTTATTTTGTTTATTGAACTCATGTTTTGAGCTTTTAAAAGTAATGTGTTTGAAAACAACATTGTTACTACTAGAAAAAGTGATATTTTTTTCATATTTATTATAAAATTTGTTTTATTTAGTCCTGAATTAATTGCTTCAATTTTTGATTTATTATTGTCAAATTTAATTTCAACATTTTTATATTGTGATAACACATCACGAACAATATCTGTTTTCATTGATTCGTCATCATTATCACAAGATATGATAATTTTAGTTT
>CAIZXK010000754.1 GCA_903936865.1 uncultured Bacteroidales bacterium
CAGCTAGTTGGTTTAACGATGCAACACCCATGTATTCTGATTTATTTAATGTATATCCGACAGATGGATATGTGAATAACCGACGGTCTAATTATCCTCAGGCAAATGTAGGTAGTGTTACCTGGACATCATCTAATGGAAGTAAGTTAGGAACATGTAATGTTGCTGGTTATACTGGAGTAGTTTTTGAACCAATTGATAGTTTTAAAGGCGATTTTGCCCGTACATTTTTATATATGGCAACAAGATATGAAAATTTAGTTGCAAACTGGCCTTCAAATTCACCACAATGTGCTGCAGTTTATGCCGGCAATAATGGGTTGACTTATAAACCCTGGTATGTTAGTATGTTGTTGGCATGGTGTGCATTGGATCCCGTTAGTCAAAAAGAAATAAATCGAAACAATGCTGTTTATGCAATTCAGTCCAATAGAAACCCATACATAGATCATCCTGAATATATTAACTTGATTTGGGGAAGTGGAAGTATTATATTGGTAAATTCAATAACAGTAGAAGGACAAGGTGGAATAAATTCAATTTCAACACCTGGAGGAAGTTTGCAGATGAATGCAACTGTTTTGCCTGCAAATGCTACTAATAGCTCTTATACTTGGTCTGTTAAAAATTCAAGTGTTGGAACAATTAGTTCGACTGGATTATTGACAGCTATTAGCGATGGAATTGATACTGTAGTTGCAACGGCAACTGATGGCTCTGGAGTTTTTGGATTTAAGGTAGTTACAATAAGTAATCAAGGAAATGGAATAAATCTTATCAATCAGTATAATAATATTATTATATATCCTAATCCTGCTGTAAACGAAGTGAATATCGATTTTAGTAAAACTAATTTACTTCCCGGTTTCATCACAATTTCAGATATTAGGGGAAGAGTTATTAAGGAAATCAGTGAAATCGATAAAAATCAGAAAATAGATATTTCCTCTCTGGAAAATGGATTGTATTTCATAACTTTATCTTCTGAAAAGCAACACTTAACTTATAAATTTGTAAAATAATGCAAAAGATAAGAATTACCAAACAGTTTAATTTTGAAATGGCACATGCTCTTAAGGATTATGATGGTCCTTGTCGGAATATTCACGGACATTCTTATGAATTGTTTGTAACTGTTGTTGGAGAGCCTATTAAAGATGTTCAATCGCCTAAAAATGGAATGTTGATTGATTTCGGTGATTTAAAACGAATTGTACGTGCCAATATTATTGATCAACTCGATCACGCTTTACTTCTAAATGCAGATACACAAGAATATCTGATTAATGAATTAAAAAAGGGTTTTGCAAATATTTTACTTGTAAATTATCAGCCTACCAGCGAAAATATGCTTTTAGATTTTGCAGATCGATTACAAAAACATTTGCCTTCTCATATCAAACTGCACAGTATGAAATTACGGGAAACCATTACATCCTTTGCAGAGTGGTATGCGTCTGATAATGAATAAAAAAAGAGGGTCAATTGACCCTCTTTTTTTTATTGAATATTATGGATTTCGTTTTTTAAATTCCGCGATTCCGTCATTTAAGAATTTAATAAAATTAGGGATATGCTTATCATATGCTTTATTATCGGGAGTCAGTAAATTCTCTTCACTATCCATTAACACATAATATGGTTGTGCGTTCATATTAAAACGAGTAATCTGATAATTTAGATTTTTAGATCCTAATTTCTTTATAACTTTTCCTTCTTTAGTTGTTACCCATTCTTTTTCAGGTAAATCTATAAAATTAGCATCTGCATAAAGTGCTACCATTACATATTTTTCATTTAAAATCTTTTTGACTTCTTTATCATTCCAGACATTATTCTCCATTTCACGGCAATTGGCACAAGTTTTTCCTGTAAAGTCAACAAAGATTGGTTTATTTACTTTCTTAGCATAAGCTTTGGCTTCTTCCAAATCAAAAAATCCTTCAAATCCGGTAGGTAAATGCAATTTGTCTGTATATTTTCTTTCTCCTAAATCATTAGCAGGTTTTGTTGATCCTGCATTTTCAACAATTAATCTGTTAATATCGAAATCCTGTGTTGTCATAGGAGGTACATAACCAGACAGAGCTTTTAATGGAGCTCCCCAAAGACCCGGAATCATATATACTACAAAAGAAAATGTTATAATTGATAAAAATAATCTGGGAACACTTATTTTATCTAAATCACTATCGCCTTTGAATTTTAATTTCCCTAGCAAATAAAATCCTAATAATGTGAATGTTACTATCCATAAGGATAAAAATGTTTCTCTATCCAAAATTCCCCAATTAGCACCTAAATCAGCCATTGATAAAAATTTAAGACCCAATGCGATTTCTAAAAATCCAAAGACTATTTTGACAGTATTAAGCCAACTTCCTGATTTTAATTTTGATAAAACCGATGGGAACATAGCCAACAATGTAAAAGGAATTGCAAAACCTAAAGCAAATCCAATCATTGAGATTAAAAAAACCATACTATTATCAGAGCCTGATGATAATTCAATTAATGCGGCTCCTAAAATTGGTCCTGTACATGAAAAAGAAACCAATACTGTTGTAAATGCAACGAAGAAAGTTCCAATATATCCTCCTTTATCTGCGTTTTGATCTGATTTATTGATAAGAGAACTTGGTAATGTTAATTCAAACATACCAAAAAATGATAAGGCAAAAATAATGAAGATAACAAAAAACAAAATATTTGGAATCCAGTGGGTGCTAATGATATACATAGCATCTTTGCCTAATAGTAAGGTTAGAATTAAACCTAATACTGCAAAAATCATTACTATTGAAAATCCAAAAAAGTAAGCTTGTTTTAATCCGTTTGATCTGTTTTTATTTCCTTTCATAAAAAAGCTTATTGTCATTGGGATCATAGGAAAAACGCATGGAGTAATTAACGTTAAAATCCCAGCTAAAAATGCAATTAAGAAAATTGTAACCCAGCTTTTATCTTTTGTTTGTATGTTCTTATCTGAGACTATTGTAGAATTTATACTATCTTTACTCAGATTTGTTGAATCATCCTTTTTTATTTCAACTGGTTGAGACGAACTGGAATCTTGAGGATTTATTTTTTGAATTTCTGTTTGGTCAGAAATTTCAGCATTCGGATTTCCTTTGACTTTAAATTCAAAGTTATTTTCACTGAAAGGAATGCAACTTCCATCATTGCATACCATATACTCAAAATTACCTTTAACAACAAAATCTTTTTTGCTTAAAATATTGATTTTTTGTTTAAAAACAGCTTGAGTATTAAAATACTTTACTGTCATTTTAAACATATCATCATATTCTGATTCCGGTTTAGGTTCAGAAGTTTTACCAACTAGTTCATAATTTTTATTTTTGTCAAAAATAAAATTGGTAACAATAGGCCCACCTTCTTCCATATTTTGTGAATACAGATGCCAGCCTTTGTCAATTTTGGCAGTTAAAATCAGTTCTGCACTATTTTCATTTATCTGTTTAACAGAATAAGTCCATTTAACAGGATTTAATACCTGAGAAAAGCTGTTAAGTGATAAAATTAAAAAGAGAAAAAAATAACTGCTTTTTAGATGTAATTTTTTTAAAAGTTTCATGTGTTTAAAAATAAGAATGCAAAATTAATAAACATTTACATATATAGATATGTCAAAATAATATTTCTGGTTAAGAAATGTTAACTAATTTGTTATAAATGAAAAGTAAAACTACTGTACTTCTTCAATATTAAATTTGTAACCTTCCATTATAGGATTATGTAATAGATCCTTACAAGCTTTATCAACCATTTCATTTGCTATTTCAATTGTATCAGCCTCAACTTCCATTGTTATATGTTTTCCTATACGAACATTTGTAATTTGTGGCAATCCAATATTTTTCATACTGGATGTAACTGCTTTTCCTTGAGGATCGAGTAAAGCTTTTAATGGCATAACTTCAATTTCTGCGTTGAATTTCATATATTTGAATTTTTAATTATTTATAAAAAATATTGATGAATGATAGAAAAAACAATATAAAGAATTATTATTATTGGTAACGCTGCTACATTAATTAATAGTATTAATATTATTGAGGCAGCTAAAAATAAATATCTGATACTGTTGTTTTTCCATTTAAAATTAGTAAATTTTAGTGAAAAAAGAGGAATTTCAATTATTAATAATAGGGATAGTATTAATGACATTATCAATAATATATAAGGATTTTGAAAAACATCAGATAGAAAAGAATGAAAAAAAGTAAATGTTGAAGGAGTTAAGTGTTCATTATAATATATAATAATTGGTGCTGAAGCCCAAAAAATTGCATTTGCTGGGGTAGGTATTCCTAAAAAAGAAATTGTTTGGCGATTGTCAATGTTGAATTTAGCAAGTCTTATAGCAGAAAATAATGCAATAATAAAAGGGAAATATATCAGAAAATTATAATCAGAAAAAAACACAGAACCCGTAATGTTTTTAATAAGTAATTGATATACAATAATTGAAGGAACAACTCCAAAGGTAACAACATCAGCCAATGAATCAAGTTCTTTCCCCATATCACTTTTTGCTTTTAATATTCTGGCAGCAGTTCCATCAATATAATCAAAGAAAGCACCTGCAAAAACAAGATATGAAGCAATTATTAAATCAAATTTAAAAGCGGCAACAATTGCCAAACATCCACAAAATAAGTTTAGTAGTGTTATAAAATTAGGAATGTGATTTTTGATTTTCATCTATTGTTTCGTGTTTTTTTCAGAGTGTAAAATTACATATTTTTTTCTAGCTTTTTTAAATTTAGCCTAAAATCATTTAAAATACGGTAAATCAATAAATAAAGGTTTCTCTAGATTGATAACATTCATGTTTGTGTTTTATAAAACAACTATTTTTAGTAAGAACTCAAATCTTTGATCGTACCTTCGTTAGTAATGTACATTTTTGTTTTGCCATCCAAACTTTCCAGTTTTCCTTCAAATAGAGTTTCTGCTGTTATGATACTTAATTTATATTCTTTTGAATTAAATAAACTTAATAAATCATTACCAAGTTCTTTAATGTCAGAAGTATATTTCTTGTTCTTTTCAAAATAGACTTCTTCTCTATAGAAAACAGCCCATAATATACGTTTTAATTTTTCTGTTTCGGGAAGTTTAAATTCTTCTTTGACTGTTCCGGTTTTATTAGTCGAAAACTTCAGATAGCCGTATCTTTCAGGCATATGCATACTTATAACTCCAACCGGTGACCATACCCAGTTATGCTCAGCTAAAGTTTTCCCATTTTTATCTGTTAGTTTAACGTATTTCCCATTTTCCCATTTGGTATCCCAATGTACACGTGAAAAATTAATTCGCCAAAGTTTATCCGGATCAGGTTTCCCATTATCTAAGCCAAATGATAAATCTGTAAAAGGTATTGCAACCTCTACAGTCCATTTTTTATCTTTATCTGAGCCATTGTTTAAAGTTCCATCAATTTGTACAGCATATTTAATTCCTTTAAAATCCCAGTTATGCAAAGCAAAGGATGAATGTCTGTAAGGAAATGGTAGAAAAAGATCGAAAACCGTTTTTTTTGCATTGATTTCAAATTCAAAATAATTTTTAGCATCATTATCCGGATCTATAAAAATCTCAAAGTCATTGTCATGATAAACAATATCGTCATGATTTTCTAGATAAGCCCAGATATGTTCTTCATCTAGCTGAGCAGCTACATATAAATAAGTGCTGTCCCATAACATTTTAACTTTTGTATTTTGTGAAGGAAACGGTTTTTTATCACCTTCAATATCAACAAATAAATCCGTCCATTCAGCTTGTTGCCATACTTTTTTATCCAGATTTCCATCTATAAAAATTTGTTCATCAGTATAATAACAAACATAATGTTTGGGTTCAGTCAGTAATGATTTTAAATCATCTTTTAAAAGTTCCTGGTTAGCAGTATTTTCTTTTTTCTGATTGCATGATGAAAGACTCAATGTCATAACTGCAAATATTATTAAATGTTTGATTTTCATTTTATTAATAAATTAAGTTTATTTATTCCTTTTCTTTTTTATCAACATAGCCGGAATCACCATGATCGCGGATATTGTGCCGTAATGCAGAAATCATTTCACGTAGATTTTTAACGCCTCCTATAGTAAACCAAATGGTTACAATAATAGAAGCTGCCAAAAAGATGTAGGTATATATTTTCCAGAACTGCATCCACTGTGGATTGGTAATTTTTTCTATAAAAAAGTTATAAATGGTTCCGATAAAGAAAACCAAAACCCACATGGCAGTCCAGCCCAAAGTTACAATATATATAATTTTATCGCCTTTGGTAAATTCTTTAGTAGTACCCATTACTTTCCAACCTTTCAATGGTTGTCCATCTTCTGGTTTAACTTCAACTTTATCAGCATATTCGCCTCTATGCAACATTTGATCAAGGATAATTTTAGGCTTTGGAGTAAGTAGCGATACAACGATATAGACAATAGTTGCAGCAACCATAGCTAAAAACCAGCCCCATTGGCCATTTATCGGAAAATCAGGAATAATTTTATTAAGAAGAATATTCAATGAAGCTGTCAGAGCACCTGTAATCATTGCAGCCCAAGCGGCTGCAGTAGTACCTCGTTTCCAGTACAAACCACCAATAATTACAGCACCAGAACCTCCAACAAAAATAGCACCTGAAATGTTTAAAAATAAGAAAACCAAATCTTTAGGTTGAAAGATAATACTCAACACGAAGATAGTAATACCAACACCAAGTATAGATAATTTTAAATATTTTAAATGTTCTTTTGGTTCAAAAGCTTTTTTTCTTAAGGGCATAATACAATCCTGAACAAAAATACTGCCCCATGAGTGCATATAAGTATTATGACAAGTAATAGCTGCTGCTAACATTATCGCTACAAAAGCACCTTTAATACCTACAGGAAGAAGATAGTTCAATGCCATCGGAACTCTCAGCTGACTTTGTTCTGATACAGTTCCGGCAGTTGATAATGTTGCATTGATTGAATCAGCCACACTTTTAAAATCAGCATGATTAAATAAAGTATAGGCTACAATTGGAACAAAAACGAGAAACAAACCCCACTGAGGAACTAATCTCCAGTTAGTCAGTACGTCAGCCATTCGGGCTTCGTGTGCACTTTTTGCTGCAATATTAAATGATGAATTCCCTTGCCATGATAACTTAGTGTAAATTAACCCAAACATACCGATAAAGAAAAACCATGGATTAAAATCCTGAACCTTGCTGGCATCAAAAGGGTTAATTAATGATTTGCCTGCTTCTGCACTTGTAATTGCAGTTGTTATTTGAGTCCAATCCACTTTAATCAATAAAAGGATGACTATTACTACGAAAACGATATTCACAAAAACACCCTGTATAAAATCGGTAAACATTACAGCGATATGTCCTCCTGTAAATATAAAGTAGAGTGGTATTAATACCATAACTGCCGTTACTAAAATAAAGGTTCCGGAGAAAGAGCCAAGCATTCCTACTTCAGGTATTCCGCAGAAATATATAAAGAAGCGTGCACTTACAGAGGGAAATATAACCATATTAAACAAACCTGAGAAAAATGCAAGGAAACCTGCAAAAATACGAAATGAACGACTGTATCTGATTTCAAAAAACTGAGCCATTGTTAAGGCTTTTGTTTGTCTGAAACGATATACTACCCAACCAGTTACGCTGATTCCAACTAAAATAACTGCTGTCGGCATTTCCCACCAGCGTGAGTTGAACCCAGCGTTAAAGTTCTGTTCCAGAGCTCCTACCACTGTAATAGCTCCAAGAGCTGCGGTGCCATGAAACATGGAAATGATATATCTGCCACCTGTTCTGCCGGTTGCCAGAAAATCGGAAACACTTTTTACCAGATTCTTACTAAATAAAACCATACCGACCATCATAGCCAGTAATACCAATACAATTGCCCAGTCGCCCGTTGAAAGATTCATTTCTGTATTTATTTATTTGTTTTTATTTTATGCGTTATGCTAAAAAACCTGCCAGATTTTTAAAATCTGGCAGGTTTGCTTTATGAATTATTGTTTTGTATTTTCTAAAAGTTCATTTATAGTTGTTACTGCCAAGCCAACGCAAGTATCTGCTGCACCGTAATATACATATACTTCGCTTTCGGGCTTTGCAAAACCTTCATTATCATATTCCATTACTATCATTCCGCTTGGGAAAACAACGTTTGGAACTTGTCCTACTAATTCATATAATTCTCTTGGTTCGAGTATATTACACCAACTGCGTGAAAGAACTTTTGTAGGATCATTTAGATCCAGCAACATAACACCAGCCTGATATATATTTGAACTGCCAAAATGACCTGCAACACCATGATAAATATGCAACCAGCCTTTACGGGTTTTAATTGGTGCCGGACCTGAACCTATAAATTCATCCCAATAATGAAAACGTCCGTCAATTAATGGTGCAACTGGCTTCCAGTTGAGTAAATCATCTGATTTTGAAATCCATATCGTACTTCCAGAGCTAGTTCCGTTATCATGTCTTGATTTATTGGGACGATCCATTCTCAGATAGTTGCCATTTACTTTTTCAGGAAAAAGAACGCCGTTTCGGATGTCTTCGTTTGAAGTAATTCCCAAAAATTCAAAATTTTTGAAATCATCGGTTTTTCCAAGACCAAGCTGGCAACCTCCATCCATATCCATGGCAAACATAATGTAATATGTGCCTTCTATTCTTGAAATTCTGGCATCATAGATATGGTAAATTTTTTCTTTTACCTTTTCAATTCCCTTAAAATCAACGATTTTATTTTCAACTTTAAAATCGATACCATTATCGCTTTCGGCCATTACCATAAAGGTTTCGCGTGAACGACTCTGAACCCTGAGCATCAGTAAGTATTTGTTGCCGAACTTAATAGCTCCCGGATTAAATACCGAAGTTGCATCCACCAGTTGCGGATGAATATCAGGAATATCTGCTCTTGTTAATATCGGACTTTTTGGATGTCTTTTCATTTTGTTTGATTAAATGTTATTTTCTAATTTATTTCAGTAAGTAAACTTTCTTCATTGAACTTTCATGTATTACTTGAAAACTGAATATGGCATGGATTCAACCCTGACA
>CAIZXK010000755.1 GCA_903936865.1 uncultured Bacteroidales bacterium
TAAAAAAAATAAAAAATGAAAACTTTCTCAACTATTTTTAAATTTGTATTTATTGTATTAATAGCTATGGTAGCTTGTAAATCGAAAATAGATCCAAAGCAAGCTGAATTATTAAAAATCGGAGTTCATACCGTTAAAGTTCAGGAAATTATTCAAACCAATCAATATACCTACCTTCGTCTGATAGAAGAAAATGCGCCAGAAATGAAGGAAGGCGATACTTTATGGGTTGCGGTTACAAAAATGGAAGCTACAATTGGAGAAACTCTTTACTATAAAGACGGGTTTCCAATGCAGAATTTTGTTAGCAAGGAATTAAACAGAACCTTTAAAGAAGTATTATTTTTGGATAACATAAGCAAAACAGCTGATTTTGTAAAAAAAGAAATGGCTCAGGTTTCTGCTCATGGAAATATGTCATCTACAGATACTAATGTTATGACCGGAGGAAAAGCAAAAATTGAAAAGATTGAATTGAAGATTGAACCAATTGCAGGGGGAGTAACTATTGCAGATTTATTTGCAAAAAAAGCAAGCTTTTCTGGAAAGAAAATCAAGGTTAAAGGTCAGGTTACAAAATTCAGTCCGGATATTATGAGTAAAAACTGGATTCATTTACAGGACGGAACTGAATCAGATGGAAAATTCGACTTGACTATAACATCTGATGTTACTGTAAAAGTTGGCGATATTGTTACCTTTGAAGGTATAATTGCAATTGACAAGGATCTTGGTTACGATTACTTTTATGAAGTTTTGATGGAAAATGCAAAAATTCTGAAATAACAGGAAGACATAAATTTAAATAACTAAAAAAGTGGTTTTTAAGTCAATTCTTAAAAACCACTTTTTTTTAGTGTTACTTGATTTAAAATAGAATCTGATTAGATATATCAATTCACTAACAATTTTTCAAATTATCTTTATGTTTTTTCTGAAAGAAAACTGAGGGATTTCTGAAAATTAGCTTTTTATATCAGTACAAAATAAAAAACTGCTGCAAAATTGTATTTCAACTTTGCAGCAGTGCTATTTTTAAACAAAATATTATTTGCTAAAAATCAATTATTATCTGTTCTTTAAAGTTAATACAGGTTTCGTTTGCTGTTTCCTGTTATTATTATTACGACTGTTATTAGAATCCTGAGTATTTTTATGTGAACGGAAAGAGCTGTTTCTTTGCTGTTTAACTGCTTTAACAGGGTAATGGTCAATTAAAGGATACGAATGATCATCGCTAACCGGAATTTTTTTACCAATCAGTTTCTCAATATCACGTAAATAAACTTTTTCTTCGGCATCGCATAAAGATAATGCAGTTCCCTTAGCCCCTGCCCTACCGGTTCGTCCAATACGATGAATATACGTTTCGGCAATATTTGAAATCTCATAATTAATTACAAATTCCATATCTTCAATGTCAATACCACGTGCGGCAATATCTGTTGCTACCAAAACTCTGGTTGTTTGATCCTTAAAGTTTGCCAATGCTCTCTGACGTGCATTCTGAGACTTATTGCCATGTATGGCTTCAGCATTTATTTTATTCTTCGAAAGCACTTTAACAACATTATCTGCACCATGTTTGGTTCTTGTAAAAACCAATGCTGATTTAATTTTTTCATCATTCAATAAATCAATCAATAAAGCGTTTTTATTGCCTTTATCAACAAAATAAACAAGTTGTTTAATAATATCAACAGGAGTTGCAGATGGTGTAATTTCAACCTTTGAAGGATTTGATAAAATGGTATTGGAAAGTTTAATAATTTCAGGAGGCATGGTTGCTGAGAAAAAAAGCGACTGACGCTTACGTGGAAGTGCAGCAATAATCTTTTTAACGTCATGTATAAAACCCATATCCAACATACAATCAGCTTCATCAAGAACAAATATCTCAATATTACGCAAAGAGATAAAACCCTGATTCATCAAATCGAGCAATCTGCCTGGTGTGGCAACCAAAATATCAACACCTTGCTTTAATGTTGATGTTTGAGGATTTTGATTAACACCACCAAAAATAACAGTGCTTGTTAATCCTGTAAAACGACCGTAAGCTTGTATACTTTCATTAATCTGAATAGCAAGTTCGCGGGTTGGTGTAACTATTAAACTTCTGATTTTTATCTTTTTATCATAGCTTTTATTAGCTAATAACAACTGGAGTATCGGAATGGTAAATGCAGCGGTTTTTCCGGTGCCTGTTTGCGCACATCCTAACAAATCGACACCACTTAACACAATTGGGATGGCTTCTTTTTGAATGGGCGTAGGTATTTTGTAACCTTCTTGTTCTAATGATTTAAGAATAGGTTCAATGATATTTAATGACTGAAATGGCATATATTTTTTTGAAGTAGAATTATTTAGAGAACCAAAACCTGTCTTATAAAGGGTTGGAAATGTCCGTATTAATTTTTTGCAAAGATAGTGTTTTTAATTGGATTAATGTAACTGAATAATAAATGATTCTGTATTCAATTGATTATAAATTAAAAACCAATTAATATGATAATAAATTCAATACTGAAAAAGCAATAAACTATTATTCTCTTATCTCTGCAAGCTTATTTGCAACTAGTTAATAGTCTTTTGTTTATTCAATATAAGGTAATTTATATTTATAAAGTTCTATACTTAGTTATCAGATTTCATGCTGGATTTTAGATTAAATTGTAAATAA
>CAIZXK010000756.1 GCA_903936865.1 uncultured Bacteroidales bacterium
AAAGATTTTATACCCACAGAGGAACATGATCAGATTTTAACAATAATTGCTACTGCAATTGGTATGCAGGAAACAAGGAAAAAATCGCGTAAAGCCTTATTGGAAAGTGAAGAAAGATATCGTACATTATTTGATATAGCGCCAACCGGAATAATTCTTGAAGACGAAAATGGAAATATACTGGAGGCTAATAATATGATATGCAAAAGTTCTGGATATTCAAAGGAAGAACTTGTTGGAAATAATGTAAAGTTATTTATTAATCCAGATTTTCATCATATTGTGGATGAAAATATACGAAAATTAATGTTTGGAGTAACACTCATTCAAGACGTTGAAAGTTTAAATAAGGATAATAGTATTCATAATGTTGAACTGTATGAAAAGAAAGTTTTACTTCCTAATGGGAAGTATGGAATTTTAAGTATTTCAAATTATGTAACTGAACGTAAAAGAGCTGAAAATCAATTGAAAAAGGAAAGGGATAATCTTAATAATATTTTATTTTCTTCTCCTGTTGGAATGTTGGTTTTGGATGAAGATAAAACAATTAGTTTTGCAAATCCTGCAGCTGAAAAATTATTTGACAAAACAAATTTTGAAATTGTAAATAGAAAATGTGGTGATATTCTTAAATGTATCAATAGAAATGAAGATAATAAATCCTGTGGAGGTGGAAACAGTTGCAAAGAATGTAAAATAAATAATGCAATAGATATTGCATTAAATAAATTTTCTGGTATTCATGATTTTGAATCAGAAGTAAAAATTGAAGCAATAGATGGATTTATTAATAAATGGTTTAAGGTTAGTATTGAGCCCGTTTCACTTGATAATAAAAAACATTTTATTATTGCAATGTCCGATATATCAGAGCTTAAAAACACTTATGTTAGAATAAAGGAAAATGAAGAAAAATTAAAAACATTAATCAATGCAAGCCCCGATATTATTTGTTTTAAAGATGCAGAAGGCAAATGGTTAGAAGCAAATGATGCAATTCTTGATCTTTATAAATTGAATAATATTGATTATAAAAATAAAAATGAATTAGAATTATCTGATTATACTGCTGATATTTATAAAGAAGCTTTCAAAAATTGTGGTATTTCTGATGATTTAGCTTTTGCAAAAGAAACAACTTCCAGAACCGATGAAATTATTCCTGATGTTTATGGCAATCTGCATCATTTTGATGTTATTAAAGTTCCTTTATATAATGATGATAAATCAAGAAAAGGATTAGTTGTTTATGGCAGGGATATTACTCAAATGAAAGAAACTAAATTAGCTTTAGATACCATGATGAATCGGATTAAATTACAAAAAGATTTAATAGCTGAAATATCTGTATCTAAATTTCTCAATAATGGGGATATTAATGCTTTTTCATCTGAAGTAACTGAATTAATCGCAAAAACTTTCAATATAAGTCAGGTAAGTATATGGTTATTAGATGATTCGGCTGAAGAGCTTAATTGTGTTGATTTGTTTAATTTCATAGACAATATTCATTCTAAAAATACAATTATTTTAAGAAATGAACATAAAAACGAATTTAAAGCATTCTTAAATTCAAAGTATATTGATGCAAATTATCCACTTTCTGATGAACGTACAAAGGGCTTGTCCGAACAATTCTTAATACCACTGCAAATAAAATCATTACTTGATGCTTCAATAGTTATTTCAGGTAAAACCATGGGAATAGTATGTTTTGAATTTATAAATCAAGAACATATATGGGAAACAGACGAAATTAACTTTGCCTGCCAAATTGCTGATATTATTTCCATAGCTCTTCAAAACAAGGAAAGAATAAGTTCGGAATACATTATTAAAAGAAACGAACAAAGATTAAAAGGACTTTTAAGAATATCTCAGAATCAGCATGAATCAATACAAGAGTTACTGGATCATGCACTTGATGAAATTGTTTTGTTAACAAGCAGCAAAATAGGGTATATTTATTATTATGATGAAAAAACAAAGTTGCTCAAAAGAAATTCCTGGTCGAAAGGTGTTCTTGAAGAATGCGATATTAATATAGGTGAAGAAAGCAGATCATATCACCTTGACAATTTAGGGTTTTGGGGTGAAGCTATCAGACAAAGAAAAGCAATTATTAATAATGATTTTAAAGCAGATAACTTATTAAAAAAAGGTTATCCTGATGGTCATTCCTGTTTACATAACTTTTTAAGCATTCCTGTTTTTTCCGATAATCAGATTGTTGCAACTGTGGGCGTTGCAAATAAAGATGAAGATTATGACGAAACGGATGTGATGCAATTGAAATTGATGATGGATGCTGTATGGAAAATCGTTCAACGTAAAAAAGATGAGGATAAAATACGTCAGTTGTCAAAAGGTATTGAACAAAGTCCTGCAATAATCATTATTGCTGATAAAAATGGGGTTATTGAATATTTAAATCCAACGTTTACAAAAATAACCGGTTTTAAATCATCCGAAATTATTGGAAAAAAAGTTAAAGATGTTTTTTCTGATAGTAGTGGAGTTGACTATAATGTAATTTCAGCTGATTTATTAAATGGAAAAGATTGGCAGGGTGAATTTTTAAGTAAAAAGAAAAATGGTGAATATTATTGGGTTTCGGCTTTTATATCACCTATTTTAAATGAAAAGAAAGAAATAACTCATTTCATTTCAATAGAAGAAGATATTACTGAACATAAAAAAATGATTTCAGAGTTGGTTGATGCAAAAGAAAAAGCCGAACAGGTAAGTTTGCTGAAATCAAGGTTGCTTGCAAATATGAGCCATGAAATAAGAACTCCACTTAATGGAATATTAGGTTTTGCCGAATTGATGAAAGATGATATTGAAGATGAAAATCACCAGATGATGGCAGAAACAATTCATGCAAGTGGTACAAGACTAATGCATACATTAAATTCCATTCTAGATTTGTCGCTTATCGAAACAGATTCGAGCAAACTCGAATTACATAAAAAAGATTTGAATCAATT
>CAIZXK010000757.1 GCA_903936865.1 uncultured Bacteroidales bacterium
AGTATAATTATTTTAAAATAATGATATTTTAATTTTTTTTATGAATAATAGATTGTTATTAAACCATTTACTAATTTAATTTTTGTCTTTTCAAAAGGTATGGATAGAGAATTTGATAAAAACCCTGATTTATATCTGCTTCAACAAAATCTATTTTGTATTGAGCACATTTCATTTTTAATTCGTTTTCAAAAATTTTAATTGATTTAATATAATTCTCTTTAACTTCCGATGGATTAATTTTTAACTCCTTGCCATCTTCCGAATCTATAAATTTGTAGGGACGATTTTCATATTCAAAATCAATTTCTTTCTTTTTGTCAACAACATGAAAAAGGATTACTTCGTGTTTGTTATGTTTCAGATGTTGAAGAGATTGAAACATTTCTTCCTTTTGTCCTATATTTTCAAACATATCGCTAAAAATGATTATTAACGAGCGTTTGTGAATACTTTCTGCTATTTGATGTAATGCTTTTGCTGTTGATGTTTTTTTCTTTGTTTCTATTGGTATGGGAATCAATGTTTTTTCTAAAATGCTGTAAATAAGTTTGTGATGAGTTGTAGTTGATTTGCATTGTGTTTGTTCTTCAATGTTTTCTGAATATAAGGTAACTCCAACAGCATCTCTTTGTCTTTTAAGCATTTGCATTATTGCAGCAGCAGAATAAACCGAGAAAATAATTTTGTTTGGTTTATCTTTTTTTGTTTCATTGAAGGGAAAATACATTGAAGATGAATTATCTATCACAATTTGACACCTCAAATTGGTTTCTTCTTCATATTTTTTGGTAAATAGTTTTTCTGTTCGTCCAAATAGTTTCCAGTCAATGTGTTTGATAGATTCTCCTGGATTATAGAGTTTATGCTCAGCAAATTCCACAGAAAATCCATGCAACGGGCTTTTATGCAATCCTGTTATAAATCCCTCAACTACTTGTTTGGCAATAAATTCTAAAGAGCCAAATGCTTCTATCTGGCTCTTATCAATAGTTTTTTCAGGCATTAAAATATTTTAATTTTAATCTATAGTAAAGCTTTGAGTTTTTGTACCAAAACATTTTTAGGAACTGCTCCAACTTGTTTGTCCACAATTTCTCCATTTTTGATAAATAAAATTGTTGGAATATTTCTAATTCCATAGCGAGAGGTAGTTTCTGGATTACTATCTACATCAAGTTTCCCTATAACTGCTTTTCCTTCAAATTCTATTGCCATTTCTTCAATAATAGGTCCTACCATTCTGCATGGGCCACACCATTCTGCCCAAAGATCAATTATTACCGGTTTGTCTGATTTTAATACAATTTCCTCGAAATTTGCATCTGTAATTGCTATTGCCATAATTATTTTTTTTATTAATTGTTTTCTTCTACAAACATACAACAATTTTGTATTGTTCAAAAAAATCTTTTAAAAATTAATTTGTTTTTACTCTAATTTAAATTTAATATCCATATTTCCATCAAAAGATTTTACAAAATCAGATGCATAAACGCCGGTATTACGGGCAAAAAGCTCTATAGACATATTCTTTTCTCCTGAATCGGAAACTTGCACTACTAATTTTGTATTTCCTTTGTGTTTTTTAATACTATGTTTTATTTTTTCAATGTTTTGGTTATTAATTTCACTTAATGGTATTCGCAGCGTAATTTTATTTGTGTATTTTTCAATAACCTCTACCAAAAGTGTAATGTGATTTATTTTTAATTCAAATTGATCATCAGAGTTGTAGCGATTTCTAACGGTGGCTTTAATAAAAATGGAAGCTCCTTCGATAAGAAAATGCTTGAATTTTAAATAATCATCAGAAAACATAGCTAAATTATAGGTACTGTTATAATCTTCAATTATAAAAGAACCCATTGGTTTTCCATTTTTTGTGGTACGGTGCGAAACCGAAGATATAATACCAGCGAATTTCAAATCTTTTCCTCTAAGGCTTTTCAGATCTTGCAGGTTTTCAATTTCAATATTACAAAAATTTTGAATTTCAATTTTAAAATCATCCAACGGATGACCGGAAAGATAAAATCCGGCAACTTCTTTTTCTTTTTTTAATTGCTCAACTCTTGACCAAGCTGGCACAATAGGCATTGGAGGATCAGAAACTTCCATTTCCTCAGAATCTCCAAAAAGTGAGTGTTGGGCTGAATTTAAGCCATTTTGATATTGAGAGGCATGACGAACTACTTTTTCTAAAAAGTTAATATCCTCTGGCTTTTCCTGATAAAAATACTGGGCTCTATGTGTATCTTCAAATGTATCGAAAGCTCCGGCATAAGCTAATGCTTCCAGATTTCTCTTATTAACTGTTCTTAAATTTACTCTTTTTGCTAAATCAAAAATACTTTTAAAAGGTCCATTTTTTTCACGTTCTTCGATAATTGAATATACTGCAGATTCACCCACTCCTTTAATTGCAGCCATACCAAAGCGAATTTCACCTTTTTTATTAACAGTAAAGTTCATCTCACTTTCATTAATGCAAGGACCCAAAACAGGAATTTTAAGATGATTACATTCGTCCGTAAAGAATGTTATCTTTTTAATATCATTTAAGTTATGTGTTAAAACGGCTGCCATATATTCTGCAGGATAATGAGCTTTAAGGTAAGCCGTTTGATAAGCTACTAATGAGTAAGCTGCAGAATGTGAGCGATTGAAACCATACTGAGCAAATTTTTCCATCACTTCAAAAATTTCGATGGCTTTATTTTCATCAATACCTTTATTTACTGCACCTTTTACAAATTGTTCTTGCTCAGCTTTCATTACTTCTGCCTTTTTCTTACCCATTGCACGGCGAAGTACATCTGCTCTTCCTAAACTATAACCACCCATAATTTGAGCAGTTTGCATAATTTGCTCCTGATAAACCATAATGCCATATGTTGGCTTTAGAATTCCTTCAAGCATCTCATGAGGATATTCGGTTTTATCTTTTCCTTGTTTCCTATTTATAAATGTTGGTATAAATTGCATAGGACCCGGACGATACAATGCATTCATAGCAATAAGATCTTCAAGACTCGTTGGCTTTAAGTCTTTTAAGTATGTTCTCATTCCTTCTGATTCAAATTGGAAGGTTCCAACGGTATCCCCTTTTTGATATAGTTCAAATGTTTTTAAATCGTCAATAGGAATGGTATCAATATTTATTTTAATTTTATGCCTTTTATAAATGTTATTAATGGCTGACTTAATTATTGAAAGTGTTTTAAGACCAAGGAAATCCATTTTCAGCATTCCAACCGATTCAATTAGAGTGCCTTCATATTGTGAAACCATTAAGTCGGAATCTTTTGAGGTACTTAAAGGAATATAATTCATTAAATCGTCTGGTCCAATAATAACTCCACATGCATGAGTGCCTGTATGACGTGCAGATCCCTCTAAAATCCTTGCAAATTCCAATGTTTTTTTTACAATTGCATCTCCGTTTTTGCGGGCTTCCTCAAGTTCCTTAACATCCTCAAAAGCTTTATCTAATGTAACACCAGCAGTTTCAGGTACTAACTTTGCTAATCTATCCGATTCTTGTAAAGGTAATTTTAATACTCTTGCTACATCTCTTATTGAAGATTTAGCAGCCATTGTTCCAAATGTAACTATTTGGGCAACCTTATCTTCTCCATATTTTTCAACAACATATTTTAAAACACGATCTCTGCCTTCATCATCAAAGTCAATATCAATATCGGGCATTGAAACTCTCTCTGGATTTAAAAATCGTTCAAAAAGTAAACTATATTTAATAGGGTCAATGTTTGTAATTCCAATAGCATACGCAACAACCGATCCGGCAGCTGAACCTCTGCCTGGGCCAACCATTACATCCATTTCCCGAGCTCTGTTAATAAAATCCTGTACAATAAGAAAATAACCAGGAAATCCCATGGATTCGATAACTGACAACTCGAAATCCAAACGGTCTTTAACCTCCTCATTAAAGTTTTCATATTTTTTTTCAGCACCTATGTATGACAAATGCCTTAGGTATTCCATTTCAGATGTAAACCCTTCAGGTAAAGGGAAAACGGGTAGTATTACATCCCTTTTTAGTTCATAATCCTCAATCTTATCTACAATATCCTGTGTATTTGTAATTGCTTCCGGATATTCGGGAAACAATGCAATCATATCTTCTTCTGATTTCAGGTATTCTTCGCCAGTATAATGCATGGAAGAAGTATCGTCGAAATCTTTTCCAGTATTTAAACAAATCAGGATATGGTGTGGTTGGGAATCTATTGCATTTATAAAGTGCACATCATTGGTTGCTATGCATTTAAGTTTAAATTGTTTTGCTAAAACTTGCATTGCTTCATTTACTTTCCGCTGTTCTGGAATGCCATGATTTTGAAGTTCCAAATAAAAATCATCACCAAAAATATCAATATATTCCTGAACAGCCTGAGCCGCTTTTTCAATACCAACATGTAAAATATTATAGGGAATCTCGCCACCCAAACAAGCAGTAGAAGCGATTAATCCTTCACTGTATTGTTTTAATAATTCTTTATCTATTCGGGGTGTATAATAAAAACTGTCTTTTTTGAATCCCAAAGAACTAAGACGAGCCAGATTTTGATAACCGATTTTGTTTTTTGCTAATAAGATAAGATGAAATCCACTTCTATCCTCACGTCCTTTTTTTTCAAAACGACTGCCTTCAGCAACATACATTTCACAACCAATTATTGGCTTGATTCCTTTATCTTTAGCTTCATTAAAGAACTCAAGTGTCCCATACATATTTCCATGATCTGTTATTGCCAATGCTTTCATATCCATAGATTTAGCTTTTGCAATTAGCTGTTTTATTTTAGCTGCACCATCTAAAATTGAGTATTGTGTATGTACGTGTAAATGAGTAAAATTCGACATTTCTTTTATATTACAAATTAATTATTCTTAATTTGCTGATAAAGCAAATTTTCTTTTTTTATGAAAACCAAAAATTTATAGATTTTTTTTTGTGAATTTTTAGTTTTGTAAAAATAATAAAAAAAACTTAAATTCAATCTTTATCATGAAGTTTTTAAATCAATAGTAATTGATATTCTTTATTGCTAAAAATGCGTGTTTTATGTAAAAATAAGTTTTCTTTTCAAATAAAAATATTATTTTTGTGAGATAATTTTAAAATTCGGTTTTATGGAACATTATAAAATATATGCTGGTGGTGAATTTATTGAAACTAATAAGTTTTTAGATGTTTTGAATCCATATACTTCCAGTATTTTTGCAAAAACGTATTATGCAGATTCAAATGTTCTAGAGAAATCAATACTTGCAGCACAAAAAGCTTTACCTATGATGAAGAGTATGGCATCTTTTGAAAAATATACCATACTTATGGAGATTGCTGATGAAATGAAAAAGAATAAAAGTCATCTTGCAGCTATTTTGTCGATGGAAGCCTGTAAACCATTGAAATATGCAAACGGAGAAATTGACAGAGCAATTCAAACCATTATTGTTGCTGCAGAAGAGTCAAAACGAATTGAAGGTGAATATATCTCAATTGACTGGACATTGGCGGGTAAAGGCAAAGAAGC
>CAIZXK010000758.1 GCA_903936865.1 uncultured Bacteroidales bacterium
ATGATTGAAAATATAATTAATAGAAATATTTTTTGTTATAAAAGAGATATAAGTCAATATTATTGGACAAATATATTTAATAAAGTTTATGAATAAAAATTTCTTTTTTCATGCATTAATTTTCATGAAAGATAAAATAAAAAAAACTAAGTTAGGTTTTATAATATCTTATTTGAAATATTTAATAAGTCGATTTGTTATTTCACAAAAATATAAATCTTATTATACATATAAGAGTATACTTGTCTCGAAAATACATGTTGAAAATTCAAACTTTTTTGGTTATTATAATATTACCCCTAATAATAATAATGATGAAATTATTTTCCTATCTGTTAGGAATCAATTTAAGAGAGGAAGTTTAATTGAGTCTGCAAAGATAATGTTAAAAATCAAAAACAGTAAACCATTCCAAATATCACAAACACATTCTTGGAATTGGCAACAAGGTTGTATGCTTCAATGGCTTGGTAAAAAAGGGGACTTAATTATTTTTAATGATTACGATAATGCATCTAACAAATATTACTCAAAGATAATTAATACTAAAGGTGATTTAATTAGAAAGTTTGAAATGCCTATTAACAATGTTAATAAAAAGGGTGATTTTGCTTTATGTTTAAATTATGAAAGATTAGCAATTTATCGACCAGATTATGGCTATTTTAATAAAAAGGAATCAAAGTTATTAAAAGATGAAGATGATGGTATTTGGAGTCTTAATTTATTAACAGGTGAAATAAAATTAATTATTTCAATTGAAAAATTAAAAGATTTGAAATATTCTGAAACAATGAATGAGGCTATTCATAAAGTTAATCATTTAGAGATTAATCCAATAGGTAATAGGTTTATTTTCTTGCATAGATGGATTGGACCAAAAGGTCGTTATACTCGGTTAATTTCTGCGAATATTGATGGTACTGAGATTTTTATTTTAAATGGTGATAAAATGACTTCACATTGTTGCTGGATTAATGAATCTGAAATTATTTCGTTTTGTTTTATAGAAAATTATGGGAATGCATATTATAGATTTATTGATAAAAGCCATATAGTAAATAAAATTTCTGATAATCTTCCATTAATAGATGGACATCCTTCAGTATCAAATGATAATCAATGGATGATTATTGATACATATCCTGATAAATCTAGAATGTCTAATCTGTATTTATATAATTTTTTAAATGATAGAATTATTAAAATTGGTGAGTTTTACCAACCATTAAAATATGACGGTGAATTACGTATAGATTTACATCCTAAATGGGACTATAATTCAAAAAATGTTTTTTTTGAATCAGGTCATGAAAAAAATAGAAATTTATTTAGAATTAATCTTTCTGAAATATTATAGAATTAAATTTATATTAATGAAGAAACTACTAATAATTAATCCTGATCAATTTGGTCATAGAGCTGGCTATTACTATTATTGTAAATATTTAAAATCAGATTTTATAATTGAATATATTTGTTTTGATGAAAATTTACCTAAGATTTCATTACAAGATATCAATATTACATATCTAAAAAAAGGTAAATTTAAGTTTTTTAATCGAATAAAGTTTTTTTCTTTTTGTTTAAATATTATTAATAATTTTGATGTTGTAATAATTAATTATAACAGAGGGTGTTCTGTTTTTTCAATATTCAAAAAGAAGAAAATATTATTGGACATACGGACTGCTGATGTAAATAAAAAAAAGTATAAAAGAATTTTTTTTGATTTTTTATTAAAATTAGAATCAAATGCATTTAAATACATCATGATTTTATCAGAGAATTTAATGAAAAAACTTGATTTACCAAGCGAAAAATGTTTTATTGTCCCTTTAGGCTCAGAGATGCTATCTGCAAGTAATAAAAGTTTTAACGAATTAAAAATGTTATATGTTGGTGTAATTACTCAAAGGAAAATATTTGAAACAATTTTAGGGCTAAAATTATTTAAGGATTTGTATCCAAACATAGCTTTTACATACAATATCGTTGGATTTGGTAATGACAAGGATATTAGTAATTTAAAAAATACTATTAATGATTGTGATTTAAATAATGAGGTAATATTTCATGGTAGAAAAAATATAAATGAACTATCAATTTTTTTTGATATATCAAATATTGGGATTTGTTATGTACCCCAAGAAGAATTTTTTCAATTTCAACCATCTACAAAAATATTTGAATATATACTTTCTGGACTTCTATGTATTGCAACAAATACAGTTGAAAACAGGCTAATTATTTCCGAACAGAATGGGATTATCTGTGAAGATAATCCCAAAAGTTTTTGTGATTCTTTATACATTTTACATAAAAAAATAAAAATGTATAATTCAAACGATATTCGGAAAACATTAAATAATAATTTATGGGAGAATATTGTAAATAATAGTTTAAAACCGATTATTAAAAAAGTTATTTGAAATATGTTCAATCTTTTTATATTAATTTTAAGAAATTTATTTTTATTTATTAAAAATAAAAACATAAAGTTAAACAACTTAATTTATATAGGATATA
>CAIZXK010000759.1 GCA_903936865.1 uncultured Bacteroidales bacterium
AGTTCATATTAAAATAATAATATTTTTAATTGCATAAAATTAGTTAAAATATCTGTAATACAAACCAAAGTTTACAACAATAAAAAATAATTGCTGTCATCTTAAAGTTGCTATTTGTTCTATTTTTTGCCAAATACCGGAAAATCAAATGGTTTTATTAAAAAATGCAAGAATGAGCTAACTTCAATAAAGTGAAATTGCAATCTGCAAACGACTTTATGGTTTTCGCAAAAGTGAAATAGTAAAATTCGTACGACTTTATGGTTTTCACAAAAGTGAAATGGTAAAATTCGAACGACTTTATGGTTTTCGCAAAAGTGAAATGGTAAAATTCGTACGACTTTATCGTTTTCGCAAAAGTGAAATGGTAAAATTCGTACGACTTTATGGTTTTCGCAAAAGTGAAATGATAAAATTCGTTCGACTTTATGGTTTTCACAAAAGTGAAATGATAAAATACGTACGATATTATTGTTTTCACAAAAGTGAAATGATAAAATACGTGCGACTTTATTGTTTTCACAAAAGTGCGACAACAATATGCGTTCAACTTTTTTAATATCGCAAATTGCTGGCAAAATCGGCAACTGATTTTATTAGTTATAGTTTTTTGCAGTTGGTATAAAAACATAAATTTGCTTTCTTTGCAACTGCAGTTATTTCCAAAAAAATAAAATATAAAATTTCAGTTTAATGAATTAGAATAATCACAAAGAATAGTTTAAATTTAAATATTTATTTGCAAAACATAACGTATGGAAATTTAATTAGTTAAAAAGATTTATTTTGTATAAAAGACTGACAAAAACCTGCCATTTTCGACAAATAATCTGCATTTTTTTACCTGAAATGTCAGTAAAAAACAGTGATAATTTCATGTTTTTGGCAGAAGTTGTAAAAAAGTGATGATTTTGCAGCAATTATATTAAATTTATGTTAAAATTTAAATTATTACATAAAAACCTGCCATTCTGTCAGGCTTTTATAATTTGCTCAAAATTCAATACTTAGACTTATTAACACTATGATAAGCTGAATAATAGTATAATAACTGTAAATGCTTCATTCATTGTTAATAACTATAGCTGACACAACTTTTGTATTGGCATAGTAATTGCTGTATGTATTGCAGCTATTGCTTTTTAATAGTGGAGTATAAAAACAGTAATAATTAATATAATAAATATCGAATAAAAAATACATTTTCTTAACAGATATTTGTAAACATAAAAATATATTATCCGAATAAATAAAAATAGAAATGACTTTATCGGAGTAAAACGGATTTAAAAATTAAAGTATTACATCGGTTCCCAAACTAATATATCCTCCTTTACAACTAGCAAATCAGCAAATATATATTGAGTAAATTATAATATTTACACCGTAATTTATTTTTTTTATTTGCCTTCTTAATCAATTATTATCTAATCAATTAACAATCAAATAAACTGTAAAATGACATTTTACTACAAATACGATTATGGCTAATTCCGAAAGATTATGTTATGCGTGAATAACTATAACTATCAGATATAA
>CAIZXK010000760.1 GCA_903936865.1 uncultured Bacteroidales bacterium
GAATATTTCAGACTAAACAATCCTTTTATTATAGGATCAGGTCGAAGCTTTTCAAATATGCTCGAGCAAGGCAATTTCAATATGGTAGTGCTTAAAGCCAATCAGTCGAATGCAAAAGTTAATGAACGCTTTTTGCTCACCGAACCGTTGGCATTTAAATATAGCGAAAAATATGCAAACTGGCTCAACATCAAAGCCCAATCGATGGGAAATACCCAGGGTTTTGCCGAGCTCAAAGACACAATGTCCATGCGGATTAAAAAGTGGAATCACGCCATTACAGGTTTTTACGAAGAAGGAACTTCTACTTACAACAAACTAATGCCCAATGGCAGATCCGAATTATACCGCGGCAGTCAGGAACAAATAAAAGTAAAAATTGCAGCATTCAGAAAAGAACTGATTAATTATCCCGATTTGCAAGTTGTTTACAACGAAGTTAATGATTTTGAAGTAATTTTAAACAGTACACATGAAACCAAGCAAATAAGTCAGGATACGATTGATATAGCATCAAAAGAACTCGAACAAGCCTATCAGGCACTTGGCGAAATGCTGTTCAGCAATCTGTTAAATCTTACCGATATTTTTATTAAAGATACATCAGTGGTAAAAGATTATTTTATTTTCCGTTTGCTGCGTTCGCCCAAAAAGCAAAATGATGCCGAACAAGGTTACATTCTTGCCATACCTGAACTTAGCAAAAAGGCAGCCGACATCAGTTTTTCGCCCGACGATACCCTGCTGATAAACAACAATGGCGAGAAACCAATCTACTGTTATTCTGCTACTACAGCCGATGCCCCCGAACCAACCACCCTGCTCGAAATAGCTGCCGGCGACCAGCTCGAAATAACAGCCATCGATCTGGGTGCACCCGCCAATAAGTTTCTGATATTTGTAAACAAAGAAACCACCCCAGCCGAAGTAGAAATAGTGCTGGTTTAATTACAAAATAATAAGAACCTGACAGTATTTATTTTAGCTGTCAGGTTCTTTTAATTGAAATAATTTGTATGTTTGTAGAAAAAATAAAAATGGGAAAACCCATATAAAGCCAGCTGAAATGGGTGTATTACAGTTTTATTATAGATATAAACGATTATAGCCAATTTTAATGAGACACTACAAAACAGACAAATATCGCATTAACATTTATGCCGACCATACTTTTATTGAAGGTTCGGCTGACAATGTTAATCAATACGACTTTTTTTACTTTGACAAATCTAAATATCACTTTCCATCAGTTTTTGGAATAAAAATATTTCAGGACAACACATTAATAAAAAGTGCAGTTATTGGTTCTATTGGTGGCGGGACAGCAATTCACGACACTTCAACCATAATCGAAAAAGACAGACTTCTAATTTGTTGCTCAGACACCATTTTTTGTTTATCAATTCCTGACTTGACTTTGTTGTGGCGAACACAAGCCGACCAAGTAACTTGTTTTGAAATTTATAAGTACCAAGACAGTTACATTATTCACGGTGAACTTGAAATTTCACGACTCGACAAGGACGGAAAAATACTTTGGCAACAAAGCGGAGCGGACATCTTTACAACATTGGAAGTTAAGGACAGTTTTGTAGTTACTGACAATTATATTTTAGCTACTGACTGGGAAAACAGAAAATATAAATTTGACTTTAATGGCATAATTATCAAATGACCAAACAAGAACAAATATATAACTGGCTCACATCTGGACTTCAACAACCAGCGGACCGACTTTCGGAAATTTTCTATTACGATAAGAGAGATACTGAATTTTTCTCAATTCTTGTAACCGACTATTTTATGTTTGACGAAAATCTCAATGTTGCCAAAGACACTGCAACTACTTATACGAAAGAAAATCTTGAAATCCTTACTGACAGAATAAGGAGAATTGAAAACAAAGACGTTTCAATTATTTCGTTGCCAAGACTTGGTAATTCTGCAAATGTGGACAACACGGAATTTACTTCACAGCAAGCAGAAAGTTTTTTAAACCTGAACTCCATTAACATTGAGACAGCAACAATCTGGGAAGTTGAAGAGAGCGGGACAATAACCATTGACCTGAAAAATGAATGTGAACCAATGACAAAAAAAACTTGGTGGAAAGTATGGAAATAAAAACTGGCTATAACATTCAGTCGTATAGCCGAAATCCCCTTCACAAAAAATCCCATTAGGCAGAAAAGCTAATGGGATTTTGGTCTATACGGTGTTCAGCGAAAACTATATCAAACAGTTTATTCTTAGGGTGAAAACTCAGGTGTCTTTTCTGTCCATTAAGTTGTAATCATCAATTACATTTCTGTTTGTTTTGAGTTTTAAATTAAGTTTTTTCTTAGCTTTTTCTGTTGTCTAAAAAAAGGGTTATAAAGAAATTGGATATTCCAATTTCTTTATAACCCTTCTTTTTATTTTTAATCCAATTTACAATTTCGGTCCAGCATTTACCAGCCTTTTTCCTAATTCATTATCCGTAAAACTTTCAAAGTTTTTGATGAATTTTTCAGCCAAACTACGTGCAGAAGTATCCCAATCACTTGGATTTGCCCATAAATTACGAGGATTAAGCAATTCCGGATTTACGTTATTTACTGCTTTTGGTATGGCCATTCCAAAAATTGGCAACATATCATATTCAGCATTATCGAGCGAACCATCTAATATGGCATCAATAATTGCACGTGTCGATGGAATGTCAATACGTCTTCCTGTTCCGTAAGGTCCGCCAATCCATCCAGTATTAACCAAATAAGCAGTAGAACCATGAGCCTCTATTTTGCGGATTAATTCGCGGGCATATACCGTTGGGTGTAATAATAAAAAGGCAGCACCAAAACAGGATGAAAATGTTGGAGTTGGTTCTTTAATACCACGTTCTGTACCTGCCACTTTGGCGGTGTATCCACTTAAAAACTGGTACATGGTTTGGTCTTCAGTTAGTTTTGAAACTGGAGGCAAAACTCCAAAAGCATCAGCAGTTAAGAAAATTATTTTCTTGGCATGTCCACCTTTTGAAACGGGTTTTACAATATTATTTATATGATAGATAGGGTAGGAGACACGTGTGTTTTCAGTTTTTGATGCATCAGCAAACAGAATTTCTCCGGTTTTTTCATCGTAAGCTAAATTTTCGAGCAATGCATCCCGTTTAATGGAATTATAAATATCAGGTTCATTTTCCTTGCTTAAATTGATGCACTTTGCATAGCAACCCCCTTCAAAATTAAATACACCGTTATCATCCCAGCCATGTTCATCATCACCTATCAGCATGCGTTTTGGATCTGCAGAAAGTGTAGTTTTTCCGGTTCCCGATAAGCCAAAGAAAATTGCAGTATCACCATCTTTACCCATATTTGCAGAACAATGCATGGCAGCAACTCCCTTTAAAGGTAAAAAGTAATTCATTATTGAGAAAAATCCTTTTTTTATTTCGCCACCATACCAGGTTCCACCAACTACAGCTCTTCTTTCTTTAATATTAAACACAGCATATACATCGCTGTGCATATTGTGTTCCTGCCATTTTTTATTGGTTGTTTTGCATGCATTCAGCATAACAAAATCGGGCTTAAAATCTTTTAATTCTTCTTCTGTAGGGCGTATAAACATATTTTTTACAAAGTGAGCCATCCAGGCTACTTCTGTAATAACTCTTATTTTTAATCGGGTATCATCATTTGTTCCCGAAAAACCATCCATAACATATACTTTTTTCCCATTAAGCTGGTTTACTGAATTTTCATATAAATCTTTCCATACAGCTTCCGAAACGGGTTTATTGTCTGAAGATTTACGCAATGGATTAGCCCACCATATATTACCTTTTGATTCGTCTTCTTCAACAATATATTTATCTTTTGGAGAACGACCGGTAAAAATTCCTGTATCTACAGAAACTGCTCCGGTATTTGTAACAAAACCTTTTTCAAACCCTTGCAGTTCAGGATTTGTTTCATGTTTAAATAATTCGTCATACGAGAGGTTATAATATATTTCCTCTGCATGATCTAACCCATAGTCTTTAAGTTCATTTTTGATTTTTTCCATATTCTTGTTTATTTGATAGTTGAAAACTAAAAATTTGATGATAATTAAAAACAAAAAACAAACACAAATGGCAATAAATAAAAGAAGTTTTTTTACAATTAACGTAAATTACTATTTTACAGTCTCTTTTTAACTATTGACTTTTAATGTTTGTTAGCTTTAATATTTAACAAAAATACATTTTTTTTAAATTCAAGCATAAATATTGTTAGATTTTTTTAGGAAACTTAACATTTAAATTAATTGTATGATTATCTTTGTAAAATAAATTTAGTACTATGGAAAAGTTAAAAATCGATCTTGAAAATTTGGACAAAGTTTTTCCAAATAACTTTAGCCCTGAACAAATTGCAAAGGCTAAAACTTTATTTCTTAAACGTTTATCAGAAAAAGCACATCATTTTTATGGTGGAAAAATACAAACAGTACCTAAAGCTCCGGTTTTGGGATTTAACTGGTTTAATGTTTGGTACACACCCGGAGTCTCAAAGGTATCAACCGATATCAGAGATAATAATGATACTTCCTATGAATTATCAAACCGTGGAAATTTAGTTGCTGTTGTAAGTGATTCTACCAGAGTATTGGGAGATGGCGACTGCACTCCTTCCGGAGGGTTGGGTGTTATGGAAGGAAAAGCATTTTTAATGAAATATTTAGGTGGAGTAGATGCGGTTGCTTTATGTATAGATAGCAAAGACGAAACCGGCAAAAATAATCCCGATAAAATTATTGATTTTGTAAAAATGGTTCAGCATAGCTTTGGTGCTATTAATTTGGAAGACATTTCACAACCCAATTGTTTTAAAGTATTGGATGTTTTAAGGGAAGAATGTGATATTCCCGTTTGGCATGATGATGCTCAGGGTACTGCATGTGTTACACTCGCCGGCTTATTAAATGCATTGAAGCTTACAAACCGGAAAATTGAAGATACAAAAATTGTATTTTTAGGAGCAGGTGCATCAAATACAACCATTGCCAGATTAATTATTGCTGATGGTGCAAATCCGGCTAATTTAATTATGTTCGATTCTAAAAGTTCGTTGAATGTTGACAGGAAAGATATTGAAGATGACACACGTTTCTATCGCAAATGGGAATTATGCCTGACCACAAATCCGGGCAAAATAAAAACAATGGAAGAAGCAATGAAAGGTGCTGATGTTTTGATTTCTCTTTCCACGCCTGGTCCTGATACCGTAAAGAAGGAATGGATTAGTCTGATGGCTGAAAAATCAATTGTTTTTACATGTGCCAATCCGGTACCTGAAATTTATCCCTATGCTGCTAAAGAAGCAGGAGCTTATATTGTTGCAACCGGAAGAGGAGATTTCCCAAATCAGGTAAATAATTCAATAGGATTTCCAGGAATTCTTAAGGGTGCTTTAATGGTTAGAGCCAGAAAAATAACCGATAATATGGCAATTGCAGCAGCTCATTCGCTGGCAGATTATGCCGAAAAAAGAGGGATTGATATAGAAAATATAGTTCCTACTATGAATGAAGCCGGAGTATTTCCTCAGGAAGCAGCCGATGTTGCGATGATGGCTATAAAAGAGGGTGTTGCCAGAGTTATTATTACAAGAGAACAAGCGTTGGAAATGGCTAAAAAAGATATTGATTATTCGAGAAATATGGTCAAAACATTAACCAATGAAGGATTTATTAATGAACCTCCTCAGGAAATGCTCGATTCTGCTTTAAGTTGGGCTATTGAACAAGTTAGTAAATAATAAAATCAGCATAGTGCTTATAAAAAAATCCGATAGAAAATATTTCTATCGGATTTTTTTGTTTTAAATCTACATTTATTGCTAAATTATTTCAGCAGTTTGTTGATTTAAATACGTTGTTAAACTTTTATAAGTGCTGATATTGAAAACTTTGACAAAGTTAAGCTTATTTACAAAATGGATTATTAATCAATTAATACATTTTTTGCAGAATAAAACTTTGTCAAAGTATAACGACCATTGTGATTTTGAATGAGATTTATTTTACCGGAACGTTTTTAAGTGTTTCAACCAGGAAATCCCAGAATTTAGTTACACTTTCAATATGAACTTTTTCATCCGGAGAGTGTGGAAAACGAATGGTTGGTCCAAATGAAATCATATCCCAGTTAGGATAAACACCACCTAACAAACCACATTCCAATCCTGCATGTATGGCATAAATTTTTGGTATTTTACCAAAACGATTGTTATAAATATCCAGCATTTTCTCTAAAATTGGCGATTTTGGATTTGGTTTCCAACCCGGATACTGACCATCAAATGTAATTTCGGCACCAGCCAAGTGAAAAACTGATTCAATCTGACTTTCCAGATCAGCTTTTGCTGAATCCACAGAGCTACGCAATAAACATAAAGCAGTTGCAACACCTTCTCCTACTTTAATTATCGCCAGATTATTGGAAGTTTCAACTAATCCTTCCATTTCATTACTCATGCGAACAACACCATTCGGACATGCATAAATAGCATTGATAAAAGTTTTCTGAGCTTGTTCAGCCATAACTTTTGCCGGCATTTCTGCTGCAACAGCTTCCATTTTTAAATCAGGTTCTACAGCTGAAAGTTCTTTTCTGATTATAGTTTCATATTCTTTTAATCTGGCAATAAATGCATCTTTTTTGCGGGAAAGAATTGTAATTACAGCAAAAGATTCTCTTGGAATTGCATTGCGTAAACTTCCGCCATTTAAGCCAGCCAAACGTAATCCAAATTCATTGGAGGCTTCTTTAAGGAAACGGTTCATAATTTTGTTAGCATTACCTCTGCCCAAATGTATGTCAACACCAGAGTGTCCGCCTTTTAAACCTGTAATATTTATGGTTAATGCAACAGATCCGGCCGGAACATCTGTTTGATCATAAGAAAAGCTAATATTGGCATTGGTTCCGCCAGCACAACCAATATATAATTCGCCTTCATCTTCAGAATCCAGATTCATTAATATATCGCCTTTCAAATAACCGGGTTCTAAACCAAAAGCACCTGTCATACCGGTTTCTTCGTCAATTGTAAATAACGCTTCAACCATACCATGTTGCAAATCTGTAGCTTCAAGAACTGCCATTGTTGCAGC
>CAIZXK010000761.1 GCA_903936865.1 uncultured Bacteroidales bacterium
ACTACAAATGGTGAAATCGTATTTAAAGCATTTACTTTAGCAAAGTACACTGTATTTAAAGCTGTATTTTCTGTAAGTGAAGCCGAACCACCAATAATGTAAATATGACCCATTACATAAGTAGCAGTATGTCCCCAGCGATTTCCCGGTAACGAAACTGAAGAAGTTTGCCAGGCTCCGATTGTGCCATCTGTATTTATCGAAGCATAATAAATGGTATTATAAACCTGGCTTGCATCGCGTCCGCCCATTACATAAATGGTATTTGTTCCTATTACTACTGCTGGATCACGCATAGCTACAGGCAAAGGATTTAATGCTGTCCAGCCGGTAATTCCACCTGATTGAATTGTAGCAACATAAACCGTATTTACATAGTTTGTATTATTATATCCTCCAACTACATATACATACCTGTCGTTCCAGGTAACAGTTTTATGGCCGCTAAGTGTTTGTGGAAGAACTGTTGTTGTAAGCCAGGTGCCTACATCACTTGCTGCATTCTGAAGCGAAATATTACCGCTGCCAATTACCGAATTGTTTATGTTTCCTTTCAGAAAATCGGCATCTGAAGTTTGTGTAAAAGCTACCTGTGCTGATACAGTTTTATTGCCTAAGATAGCAATTGAAAAAATTCCCAACAGCAAAATGTTAATGAGAAGTTTACCTGACTGATAAAATAAATGTCTTTTCATAATAATGTTTTTTAATTTTTAAATTAATAAAAAACCCTTTACAAATTATTAATAAATGCTTTCTTTATAAATGGGTTATAATTATAGTGTGATTTATTACTTCACAAATGTATAACATATTTTTTAAATATGTATATAATTTAGAAACTTTATTGTATATTTAATAAATAATATTTTAGAATAGTAGTAGAATAGATGGTTTCGAGCCGATATATAACCTGCACAACTGATTACAAAATGGAGTCAAAGAAATATATTTATACTGAAAAATACAATTAATAAAGTATATTTATTCAATAAATAAAATTAATCAGGAAAAAGTAAAATATCAAAAAGGTTTTGTTAACATGTTTTGTATGGTAATAAGTTTGCTAAAAGCAACTGCAAATTAGCATAGAATAATACTAAAATAGCAACGTATCGAAAGGAAGTTTTTCTAAGTAATTTTAAAGAAATTGAAAATAATAAAGGTTGTTGAGAATTTCAACTTATTCTCATTAATATTATTTTTTGATAGAAAACAAAACAAATTTCTAAAGCATTTACAATTTAAAAATTAATTATGGCTTCATCATCACTACACCATTAATAATATTTTCATCTATTGTTATTAAATCTGAAATATCAACAATACCATCCCCATTCAGGTCGGAAATGATATAGCCTAATGTACCGTTTGTAATATCGGAATCCATTGCTATTAAATCTGAAATATCAACAACCCCATCCTTGTTTATATCACCAACCAGGATGGCATACACACCAGGTGCTATTTGTTTCAGATTTGTTCCATATGCTTTATTGTCAGCAATTGTAAAATCATAATCAATGGTATCATGTGCAAACGAAATAGGAGTAGAGCTCCATGTTTCGAGATGATTACGATGTTGTATAGCCAAATAGTATGAATCATTTAATTCGGCTGGTAATTTGAGTGAGCACATTCCATTTTGTAATATCTCTGTATTTGGAAATGAATATACTAAAGGATATGGGAATTGAGTTCCATAAAGTGATATATTTAATGTATCGGTTATATTTCCTTGAAAATGATTGCCATTTTCGTCCTTAACCTGAGTCATTAAAAGATTAGCAGGCAAATAGAGCCCTTCGAGAAAAAGAGTTACATTCAACTGTTTCAAAATAGTAATATATCGTGTTGAAGGCAATCCTTCGCCACATTCATTAACTGCTTTAACCAAAATATTGCCTGATAAACTGGAATCTGGGAAATTTAGCTCAATCGTGTTAGAAGTGCTGTTGCCTTGAACATTAACAGGTAGTGTCCATAAATAGCTTACCGTAGTTGAAATTTCAGGAATGGTATATACAACATTATGCTGACCCTGATTTATTGAATCTAAACCCAAAATGTTTCCTGCAATATCAGGAATTGAATTAACGATAACAGAAAATGTTGATGCCGGACTTTCTCCACAAGTATTATAAGTTTTTACAGTAATATCTCCTGATATTGCATTGTTTTCATAATTTACGATTATAGAATCTGAAATACTGTTTCCATTTGCACCATTGGGTAATGTCCAATTATACAATGTTGTATTTGGATTTAAAACTACCTTGTAAACTACCTGATTCTGTCCTGCACAAACAGTATCAGGTCCTGATATAACACCTGCTGTTTCGGGTAATGTTTTAATAGTAAATGGAATTGTTGTGAAATTAGTATCCCCACAAGAATTGATTTCAATAGCAGAAATAGTTCCAAAAGAAGTTGAATCGGATAGGTTGATAATTTTATTTAAA
>CAIZXK010000762.1 GCA_903936865.1 uncultured Bacteroidales bacterium
GGAGAATTAAGTAAGCATACAGTGCCGAAAATACCTTTGCGAGGTGTATTGTCCCAATTCAACATCACTCCTCTGAACTGATTATAAGGAGCTTTGCTTAATCTGTTTTCATGATTTTCAATGAAGGATAATGTACTAAATATGTTGCCCTTAAAATTGGTTGTATTATAGTTGGCAGTGATATTTTTCGGGGTTATATTATGTGGTGGAAATTCAACTGCTGCGTCAAGTCCATATTCTCTGGGGTCATACTTACCAAATGTTTGTGCCATAGCAATAAATAATTCGAGGTTATACTTTTGCTTGAAATACAATCTCCAGCGGTCTGCGGTTTCTTTCATGTCTTGAAACAGTTGAGGCCTATATATTATTAATAGTGGTTTGTTATTAATCCTTATATATCTGCTATCAAGCAAATATATTGACGCATCCTCCAGAAAAGCTAAATCATCCTCGTTGCTATGCTTCTGAGCTATAAGAATTTCATGATCATTTCCATCCCAACGACGGGTCCAATTTTCGTTGGCCCAGCATATACAAAAATTAAAATTCCACTCCTTATGTTCAAGGAACATATCCAATGGCTTTTCCAACAAGCGTTTGCCTGCAAACCAATAATAATAAAAACAAAATGCACTAATCCCAAAAGTTTTTGCCATTTCAATTTGCTGTTCCATAACTTCAGGAATTCGTAGATCATAAAAGCCCAGATCGGCTGGAAGATTAGGCTGATTATGCCCTTCAAAATAGGGTTTTGCTTTGGTTACATTTGTCCACTCTGTAAAACCTTTTCCCCACCATTCATCATTTTCGGGTATTGGATGAAATTGGGGGAGATAAAAAGCAATGAGATTAACAGGAGGTTTTGTGAATTGTAATGGAGTTGAAACTGCCTTTTCGAAACAAATATTTTGATATTTATCATTTCTTTCATTATAATCGATTGAATTTGTGCTTTTTGTCTTACGACTTTCTTTTTTACCATATTTAATATAGTGCAATAAAGGATTTATATTCTTATTACTAATATCTGGATAATTAGATAAGTAAAATTGATTATCAAAATTTAACGAGGGGTCTCTTCCTTCTTTCCAGCCATGAATCAAGTAATGTTTTGCAGGGTCAAATCCTTTTTCTTTAACATCAGCATTTACCCGCAAATAATATTGTTGATCAAATAATTCGCTATTCGCTATTAATCTGATTTCCCAGTTAGAAAAGACATGATGTTTTATTTTTTTTAGAAAAAGAATAAGATTTCTATTAGTTTTATTATTAACAGCATTGCTTAAATTTACTTTCTTTTGTTGATATAGTAATGGGGGTCTCCCTTCTTTTATTCCAAACTTCAAATAATGGACTAATGGATTTATTCCATTTTCTTTAATATCGGGATTTTCTGCCAGGTAAGAAGCACTGTCAAATTTCTCTGATGGATTTCTACCTTCAAATCCGCCATAGAGAAGGTAATGCTTGACGGCAGATATACCTGATAATTTAACATCAGGGTTTTTTTGAAGATAATACTTCTTATCAAAAAGGGTACTTTGCCTGATAATTATGATTTTTGTATAAAGTTTAAACCATGATATCATTTGTCTAAATCCTTTTAAGTTAGAAACTTGCTGTTTTACTGAAGGAATTATCGGGAACCTATCAATAAATCGGTTACTGATAAATTCTTTCTCTGTTTTTCTTTTAGAAGTTACAACTGCTATGCCGGGTAAGGATTGACTGAACAGTGTAATTTGCCAATTTTTTGGTAGTCTTTTCAAAAACCATTGAACTCCAGTTTCTTGTTGCCATTCTGGTATTTTAAAAAGTAAAGCATTGCTGATAATCAGGGTGCTACCACTTTTGATTCGCTTAATAAGTGGTTTGGAATAATGTTTCCACTCAATAGGAGAATTGCCGTGTATATCGCAAATAATCAGATCAAAGTATTGATTATTTGTTTCTAAAAAGTGTATAGCATCATCAATTATAACTTCCACTGACAAACGTTGAAGATTTTTAAATGCACCCCTATCTATGTGATCTATAGTGGTAACTTTACATTCCAACGTCGCCAACATAGCTGAGAGTCTGCCTCGTGAAGTTCCGATTTCCAGCACATGTTTACCTTTAAAAGCAGTGGCAAAATCGAGAATAATTTTTGCACATCCATCCGTAATTGTCCATCCAGGAATTCCCCATTGCCCCTGACTACCAAGCCACTGGAATTTTTCTATCAGATTTGATTCAGGTTTTGAAAAAATAATTTCTTTAGCTATAAGCCTTTCAAAATGGGGGTTTTCCATGATAAAAGAATTTCCAAAATGGTATCCCCACACCCGACCCTGATCACCTTTTAAACCAAAATCAATATAATCCTGAAAAGCTCTGCAAAATGGGAATTCATAAAGTGGAATAGGTATAGGATTAAGCTTTTGAAATGCTGCAGCAATAACACCTTGCTCACTCATGTCTTTTTTTCCGTTATGACCCGTTAATAGAGGTTGTAACGTTAGTACTTCAACTAGTTGGCTCATATAATTGCACTTTGGTGGTAAGGAAACAAGACCTGAATAAAGCATCAGATCGAGATTTACCTGAGAAGAGTAATTGCCATAAATATGAGAATCTTCGGCATCATCCTGAGATACTCTAACAACATCATAACCCTCTGTCCACTTTTGAAACCAATCTGGTTTACCTGTTATTACCATATCCCCATCAAGTATCCATTCAGGAGCATCTGGCCTTACCCTTTCTGGAAACCATTTCCACCAATAGCCAAAATTAGTTGGTTCACACCCAGCATCTTTCAAAAATTGGGCAAGTTGTGGATTATCCTCTTCTGAAACCGGCCACCATTCAACGGGTTGAGAGGCCCATTCAAGAATACTTCTTGCTCGATTTGCATCAATTCCTTGTGTACAAATGCAATAATCCACTTCAGAACCGAAGAGTTGGGTTGCCTGACCAATTGCAGCACGTGTTATCATATCATCTAACCCGTCTCCTTTAATCCAGCGAATGACTGGTCTTGAGCCAAGTGAAAAACGCCGACCATTACAAATTGCAGCATCTTGTTCATCTTCAATAGCAACAATTGCTGCTCTGGTTGGCTTGACTTTATTTATTATGCCCGAAATAAAGTTATCAGGTCGTTTTAGAAAATCGAAAAACATTTTAATTTTGTTACTATTCACACTATTAAAGTTATGCTGTTTTGTGAGTACTTAAGTATGTAAATTTTCTTTAATTCTAAAGATAAATATGCTATATTCATTAAATTTCTAATATTTTACAAAAAGTGGATAACTTAATCTCCCAAATAATAAAAATCTTTAAAAACCAGTTGAGCATAATTTGCTTAAAAAATTAAGTATATCATATTAATTAAAAAACCTTAGAAACTTTGTATTTTAGACGCTGAAGACTTCCCGTTTTTTATTGTAAAAACGTTTTGATGTTAAAAAAGCACTGATAGCGTTGACAATATCACAGCGAATTGGGTATAAAGTATAATCAAAAGAGAAGGTTATTAATGCATTAAGCGACCTTCCTTACTTCCATACTTCAAATAATGGACTAATGGATTTATTCCATTTTCTTTAATATCCGGATTTTCTGCCAGGTAAGAAGCACTGTCAAATTTCTCTGATGGTTTTCGCCCTTCAAA
>CAIZXK010000763.1 GCA_903936865.1 uncultured Bacteroidales bacterium
TGCACCAATAATTGGTCCCCAAATATTTCCAACTCCCCCCATTACTGAAATTAATAAAACTAAAATCGATATATCAACATTAAACGCATTATTAGGATCAACAATTAAAACATATTGAGCGTAGATACTTCCCATTGGGGCCATAATCATAGCTGAAATAATAAAGGCGATAATTTTGTACTTTGATACGTGAATTCCAAGACTTGAAGCTGCATCTGATTGATCACGAATAGCCCTAAGTCGGTAACCAAGTTTAGATCTATTTAATAACCATACTAAAAAAAAGGAGCCAATGAAAAATTTCAAAGAAATATAATAATAAGCAACCTTACTCTTGTGAAACTGCATTGAACTCCAAGGGCTGTCTCTATTAATTGGTATCCATAATCCTGATGATGAACCAACCTCAGGCCATCTTTGAAAAACAACCTGAAAGCTTATGCCAATTAACAAAGTAGCAATTGCAAAGTAATGTCCTTTTAATCTTAAAATCGGAATACCAATTAACATTGCAACAAATCCTGAAATTCCTATTCCTATTAAAATTCCAATCCAGGGCGTGATTTGAAGTTTAACGTAAAAATATGCAGTCGCATAAGCTCCTATTCCGTAAAATATTGCATGACCTAAACTGATTTGACCTGAAAAACCTGCAAGCACATTCCAAGATTGCGCCATCACAGCATGCATAAAAATCATCATCATTAAATGTAATGCGAATTTAGATGGTGAGGTGAAAGGAAATAAAAGCAAACCTAAAACAATAATGCCAATAATAATAAGAGAGTTTTTATTAAAATACCAAAGCGGTTCATTTTTTGCTTCTAATAATTTTGCTGAAATATTATTAATCATTTTAATATCTTCCAAAAATTCCTTGCGGTCTCACAACTACAACGAATAAATAAACTGCAAAAACATAAAGTAATTTAAATGATGGATCAATTAATAGTCCGCCAACTGACTCAACAATTCCAATAATGATCCCTGCAATCAAACTTCCTGTAATGCTGCCAAATCCACCAAGGGCAACTGCAACAAATGCAAATAAAGAAAAGTTAACTCCAACATCTGGAAATACATAATAAAAATTTGAAAGCATTGAACCTGCAACTGCAACACAGCTAAGTCCTATTGCCCAACCTAGTGCGAACATTTTGTTTGACGGAATTCCTAAAATTTCTGCAGCCTGTCTGTCTTGAGCGGTTGCCTGTAACGCTGTTCCTGTTTCAGTTTTTGTTACAAACAGATAAAGTAAAATAAATGCAATAAGACAAACTAAACTTGCATATAATTGTGGCTGACCAATAAAAATCCCTGCAATTTCAAATTTGCCTTGGATAATTGGATTTTTAATTGTTCTAAAATCAGGCGTAAAAAAAAATTGTGCTAGAGCTCGAATAGCAACTGCAAGACCAAATGTTGCACAAATCTGAACTAACATTGTTGAGTTTAAAATTTTTCGAATAATAAAATAATGTGTTGCAACGCCAAGTGTGGCCATTACTAAAATAGTAAGTGGGATTGAATAAATTGGATCAATTCCAAACAGCATCCAAAACCAAAAGGCAGAAAACATTGAAATCATTAA
>CAIZXK010000764.1 GCA_903936865.1 uncultured Bacteroidales bacterium
AAGTATGGAAATGGATTTAAACAATCCTGTTTTAATTTCTTCAGCATTATTTTGTAGTTCTAATTCAATTGTAACTTTTTCTTGTTCATCTGTTTGAAAATTAGCTTTTTCAAGTTCGTCAAAGATAAACTGTAAATAATCTTTTTGTGTATTAGCTTCTTTTTCTTTTTCCTTTAGTTGAATAAGTTCTTGTTTAAGCTTTTGATGTTTTATAAATTCAATATTATATTTTTTTAATAATTCCTGATTTCCTGCTATTGTATCAGTTACTGACATTTGAAAATCTGAATTGTTAAGTGTAAGCGTATTATGTTGAGAATGAATATCAACTAATTTTTCACCTATTTCTTTTAATTGTCCCAGATTAACTGGAGTATCATTAATGAAAGCTCTTGATTTTCCGTTAGTTAAAATTTCTCTTCTTAGTATACACGGATTATCCTCATCTAATTCGTTATTAATAAAAAACTCTTTTAATTCAAGTTGTGAAATATCAAAACTGCCTTCGATAACGCATTTTTTTGTTTTATTAAAAAGGATGGATACATCAGCCCTTTGACCTAAAATTAGAGAAATGGCACCAATAATTATTGATTTTCCAGCACCGGTTTCACCTGTAATTACAGAAAAACCACTTGTAAAATCAATTTCAAGTTTTTCTATTAATGCGTAATTTTCAATATATAAGTGTGAAAGCATATTTTATAGAATAAAGATTTAACTTTACAAAGTTATAAAAAAATAGTAAGGAATCTAACTTGTTTTGAGTATTAATAGTATAGTAAAGTTTAGCGTAAAATTTTAATTTTTATTCATTATTCCTTGATATTTACTTGCATTAGCCGGATCAATTTCAATTAATCCTGAGATAATTCTTGCTTTATCCTGAGGTGATGCTTTTGAAAATATGTTAACAATCTCATCTGATTTAGCTTCCATAAAAAGCTGGGAACTAAATAAACCTGGCTTTTCCCTGTATGCTTTTTTAATTAATTCGATACTTTCATAAATTGCTGTTCTGCCTGTTTCAATATTATCATACATGCCATCAAGACCCAAACGATGATATTTGTAACTTGCCTGACGAACTGAACTGTAAGCACTATTTAATAAATTTTCTGCTATCCAATATCTGTTTTTTTGACTTTCAAATGATTTCCAACCTTTCTCGGGTATATTCTGAGCCATATTTACAATATTCTGAGCTTTTTCAAAATAAGGAGTTCCTCCATTTGGTGAAAATGAATCGAAATCATAACCTAAAAATACATAGCAATAATAAGCAATAATTGATGTGAGATTAGATGTAAAAGCATTATCATTAAATTCAAGTGTTTGTAAATCAAGATATTTAAATTGGATGTCTTTGTCTATAAAATTTAATAATACTGTATTGTATGAAGTGCGGTAAACTGGGCGACGTAACTGTAAATTCATGGTTCCTTTAAATTCATCAAGCCCCAATCGTTCATTAATTGTTATAAGAATACTGCATTCAATTCTTTCTTCCTGTTTGTAAGCATAATTTGTCCATGATTTGGTGTTTACAAATTCATATAAAGCATTCCTTAAATTATCATAAACGGTTCTATCTGTTCCTTGTACCTGAGGAGCAATAACCTGTATATTGCAATTAAATTCCTGGCCAATAGAAAGATAAGGCAATAAGAATAAAAATATATAGATAATTGTTTTTTTCATATTTCATTTATTTTAAAATGTAATCAGCTATATCGGCTGCAACTTCTTTTTTCGATTTTAAGTCGAAATTTTTCATATTTCCTTCTTTATCGAAAATAGATATTTTGTTTGTTTCATGTCCGAAACCTGCACCTGTATCATTTAAAGAATTTAAAACGATGAAATCAAGGTTTTTATTTTTCAGTTTTGTTATTGCATTCTCATTTTCATTGTCAGTTTCTAATGCAAATCCAACAAGTATTTGATTTGATGTTTTTTGTGATCCAAGTTCCTTTAATATATCTTTAGTTGGTGTTAGTTTTATTGAAGTTAGTTTCTTTTCCTTTTTTATTTTTTTTTCGTTAGGTTTTTCTATTGTAAAATCGGCTACAGCA
>CAIZXK010000765.1 GCA_903936865.1 uncultured Bacteroidales bacterium
GGCATAGAATTTATTGGATTTCTTATATTTTTTCCTGCAATTACAAATAATGGCATTACAAAATCGTCAACTGAAAGATGAGTTTCGCTAACCATTTGTCTGATAATGCCATTGTATCTTAATCTTCTTAAACGTGTTACTGGGAATGCCATAATTCTTTTATTTTTAAATTGTTATTATTTTTTTTTGAAATATTCTGATATTGTCTCACTTAAACCTTCAATAGATGACATTTTTGCCGTAATTAATGGCGAATAACCAGCTTCTTCAATTGCTTTTGTAGTTGTAGAACCTATGCTAGCCATTTTAAGATGCTGAATTCTGTCTTTTTCATAAAAAGAGCAGAAATTATAAAATGTTGATGGACTTGTAAATAAGATTAAATCATATTTGTTTTCGTTGATTATTTTTAATATTGATGTGTCAACAGATTTAGGTTTTAGTGTTTCATAAACATTTAATCTTTTAACCTCATTTTCTTTTGATAATCTTTTACTTAAGCTGTCATCAGCCAGATTCCCCAATGAAAGTAAAATTTTCTGTTTTACCGGATTTACTGCTTTAAAGAATTCATTCAAGAAATCTTCAGAAGTATTTCCCTTACTTATAAAGCTTGGTGCATATCCATAATAATCGAGTTCTGTTGCAGTTTTGCTGCCGATAACTGCAATTTTTATGTTAGCTGGCAATGTTGTGCTCCCTTTTAAATCACTTAGATGTTTAAAAAAGTTTACCACTCCGTTTTTGCTGGTAAAGAAAATCCAATTAAAATTTGCTAAATTGTTAAATAATTCTTTTTCAGTATTTTCTAATTTAGAAGGATAAATTTCAATCATAGGTAATGATAAAACTGTTGCACCTTGAACAGTAATTGAATCTCCTGATTCAATGGCTCTTGTAGAAATAATAATTTTGTCATTCAAAGTCAATTCTACATTAGCAGCATTCAGATTTATATTTCTGATTGAGTCAAGAATTTCTTTACCACCACTGTTAAACAGCTTTTTAGCAATTGAAATCGAAGTTTCTACTGCCTGATCAACATGACAAGAAGCAGATTCTTTTAAATACTGACTTCCATCTATATTTGAAATGAAACCGGTTATATGAAATTGATCTCCTTCTATTTGACTATAACTTCCAACTGGAATCTGACAGCCACCTTCTAATGTTTTCAGAAAAGCACGTTCAGCAGAAGTTGTAGTAAATGTTTCTTCATCGTTTATTTTAGAAAGCAAATCTTCGATAAAAGCATCATTTTCTCTTATTTCAATTGCAATAGCTCCTTGGCTACAAGCAGGAATCATTACCGATGGATCTATTAATTCAGTGATAAATTCACTCATTTCAAGTCTTTGCAAACCAGCTGCAGCCATTACCATTACATCACAATAGCCTTCCTGCATTTTGCGGATACGTGTATTTACATTGCCACGTATTTCTACTATTTTAAAATCTTTATTAATCTTTAATAACTGAGCTTTTCTTCTTAAACTTGAAGTTGCAATAATATCACTTGAATTTAAATCACTTAATTTCCTGTTGTTTATGCTAATTAAAGCATCGCGAACATCTCCGCGTTCCAAAACAGCTCCAAGTTTAGCACCCTCTGGAAAAGTTGTTGGTAAATCTTTTAAACTATGAACTGCCATATCAATTTCATTATTGAACATTGCAACTTCAAGTTCTTTGGTAAATAAACCTTTATCACCAATTTTTGATAACGGAACATCAAGAATAATATCACCTTTTGTTTTTATAATAACAATCTCAAATGATTTTTCGGGATAGTTGTTTTCTAATTCTTCTTTTACTTTATAAGCTTGGTATAGTGCTAATTTACTTCCTCTTGTACCTATTTTTATCGTTTTTTCCATTAATTCTGACTAAACAATTGATTAACTAATTGAATTTTTTCATGATTCTTGCCATTATCGGTAAGTGCTTTAACATTGTTAATCACATTGTGAATAATTTTATTTGTAATTTGCTCAGCATAAACGGAAGCTTTTGGAGAATCGATAGTTTTTTGTTCTTTTAAATAACCTTCTAATTCAGATTTACTTATTCCATGGAAATATTTGCATATATTCTGAAATGTTGGAATCAAGTTTCTTGAATGAACCCAGTTGCCAAAATCAACAACCAATTCTTCTATTATTTCTTCAGCTGCACAAATTTCACCGCGTCTTTTTTCAAAACTATCTTCGATAACATTATGTAAATCATCAATATCAAAAACATGAACATTCTGTATTTCAACAACATCCATTGCAACATTACGAGGAACAGACAAATCAATAAAAAGTAAATCATTATGGTTTCTCAATACCATGGCTTTTTCAACCATTTCTCTGGTAATTAGTGGTTTTTTAGATGCTGTTGAAGTTATTACAATATTATTTTCAAGAAGTAATTCTTCAAGTTTACTATATTCTTCAGCTTTTGCATTGTATTTTGAAGCAAATTCAACTGCATTTTCAAAAGTACGGTTAACTACAGTGAATTTGCTGCATCCTTTTGTAACAAGGTTTTGTAAGGTGAGTTCACTGGTTTGTCCGGCTCCAACTAACAATACTGGTTGATTTTCAATATTTTCCAGTTTTTTGCTGGCTAAATCTACACCCGCATAACTAACCGAAACGGCACCTTTACAAATACAGGTATTGGTTCTGACTTTTTTGCCTGCTTCAAATGCTTTATTGAAAAGTCTATTTAAAACAGGACTAAGCAACTGATTTTTTTCACTAATATTAAAAGCTTCCTTAACTTGTCCAACTATTTGATATTCACCTAACGCCATAGAATCAAGCCCTGATACGACATGGAATAGATGACGAACTACTTCGCTGTGAGATTTTCTGTAAAAATGTTTGCGTAAATCTGTATCAACTTTTCTATAATTGAATAATGTTTCTTCAAATAATTCAAAAACAGGAGAAATAGCATCATGGCCATTTGTATGATCTTGAGGATGAGAATGAGGGTGTACATTCGTATGATTGTGCCCATTTAAATTTCCATGTGGATGGCTTTGACCTTTATTATCAAACTCTACGTAAATTTCAGTGCGATTACAGGTTGATAATACTACTGCACCAAGAATTCCTTTTTCTTTCAGAATAGATACAAATCTTTTTACATCTTCTTCGCAAAATACAAATTTTTCTCTCACTTCAATGGGTGCAGACTTATGGTTTAATCCAAGTAGTTCTATCATTAGTGTTCTTTGTTTTAAAATCGATAGCAAAACTAGATAAGAAATCTGTTTTTTTTCTGAAGATTTTCCACAGAATTAGCAGATACAAATTTGTCAAGTAGAAATAAATATAATAGAAATTAATTTTTTTTTAGTTTGGAGATGAATATTAATATATATAAATGAATATCATTTAAATACAAATAGTAATGTGCTTTCTGTTTCAATAAAGCCAAGAAGTTTTAATGACAAATAACACCCTTATATTGACAAATATCAAAGCTGTTTTGTGATAAAATTTTGTGTTTAAAATCAAAAATCAGGTTAACCTCTCGAATTAAAATTTCTAATTGCTTTTATTCAGGTAAATACTAAAATTATGTAAATTATTTTCATAATAATAATCTATCTTAAAATCATATACTTCACATATTTTCTGCACTATAGCTAATCCAAGTCCAAGAGATTCAGGTGAAGAAGATTGTTTATGAAATCTTTCAAAAAGCAGTTCTTTTTTGATTTTGAGTTCATTGCCTGAATTTGAAATACAAATAGAATCTTTTATAATCTTAATTATCAAATAACCATCTTTTATATTATGACGTATTGCATTTTTTATCAGATTTGCCAACATAATTTCAGCAAGATAAGGATTCATTTGAAGAATTAGGTTTTCATCAAATTGTTTTATTATTTGAATTCCTTTTGATTCAATTAAGTCTTCTAAATTTTCCAGTTGACTTTCTATTAGCGAAGTTGGCATAATTGATTTTGATTCAGGAAATTGTCGGTTTTCTATTTTGGCAAGTAATAGCAATGTCTTGTTTAATTTAGAAAGTCTGTTTGAGGCATCATAAGCGTCAGTTATAGCTTTCATTTGCTTTTCATCTAGCTTTTGCGATTGAAGCAAGAGTTCAAGTTTAGAACTAATGATGGCTAAAGGTGTTTGCATTTCGTGCGAAGCATTTTCGGTATATTCTTTCATATTTGAATAATCCTTTTTGATTCTGTCAGTCATAGCTATCAAATTTCGGTTCAAATCGTCAAACTCTTTAACTTCTGATTGCTTTAATGAAAATTCATTATGTGAATTTATATCATAATTATTGATTTTATTTATTGTGTCATAAAAAACTTTCCATGCCATAAGCGATGTATGCCTGATTGTAATTAATAGTGCAATTATAATTAGGATTACCAGGACTGTCATGATCAGAAATATTCTGATAATCAGATTATCTGTTTCTTCCAGCGATTTATATATTTGAACATAAAATGAATCATTATTGAATTTTGTTATAAAACCAAGTTGTCTGAATGGAATATATTTCTTATTTATTTGATCATAAATAATGGTATCATAAAAATTTAATTGAGGGTAGCTTAGCTCATTTAAAGGAGTGATGAGAATTTTTTCATTTTGATTGGTAGGTGCTGCTATCGATTCATGAGCTGAAAGTAATTGGTTTACAATGCTATTTTTTCTTTTTTCTAATTCAATATTAATATTTTGGTTAACCTGATGCCTTAGCAAATAATAAAATGCAATAGTACCAAACATAAAAACAAACAGTGTAACTGATAAGTAGTTAAGGCTGGTTTTAGTTAAAAGTTTCATTTATATGTATTTATATGAAAAAATTTTTTACAACAAACAAATTATATTTATGAAATATCAAATTTATATCCAACACCATAAACAGTTTTGATATAATCAGCACAACCTTCTTTTAAGAGTTTGCTTCTTAAATTTTTGATATGAGTATATATAAAGTCAAAAGAATCAGCAGTATCCATATAATCACCCCATAAATGTTCTGCTAATCCCGATTTGGTTATCACTTTATTTTTGTTTGATATAAAAAAGACAAGCAACTCAAATTCTTTTCTTGTAAGTTTCAGTTCTTTATCATTTATAAAAACGGTATGATCATTTGGTAATAGTTTAATTTCATTTATTATAATCTGTTCGTTTCCATTAAAATTTATCCTTCGGTTTATTGATTTTAAATGTGCATTAAGTTCTGCAAGATGAAAAGGTTTTGTAAGATAGTTGTCAGCTCCTATTTCCAAACCTTCAATTCTGTTTTCCAATGAATTTCTTGCCGAAATAATAATAATTCCTAATGATTTTGAATTCTTTTTAATCAGTTTAATTATATCTAGTCCACTTCCATCAGGTAAATTTATATCAACTACAATGCAGTCGTATTCATATAATTGAATCTTTTCAACAGCATCATTGAAATTATAAACGGCTTCACACACATGGCCTTCTTCATGCAGGTATTCAACAATAGAATCGGTTAAAGCTTTTTCATCCTCAATAATTAAAATTTTCATTTATTCGGATTTTAAATTTATAGAATTTATAAATATATCAATGTTTTACACTTATTGACAGAAATCCAAACCAAATTATTATTTAAATTCGGTTTCATTGCAAATTTACTGCTTTTTTTCATTTCTTTAAGTTTATTGAGTTTTATTTAAACAAAACAAAATGAAAATAAAATTCAAATGAATTGAAATGGAAATTCCTTAAATAGATTATTTATTTTTTAGCATAGAACAGGTTTTTAATTATATAGCTTCTTTTTTTTCTTTTTATTATTTACAAAGTTTTACAAAATGAAACAATTTCAGATATTATTTTGTTATCTTTGCAATACTATTTATGTTGATTTATTTATATAAACAGGAAAATGATTTTTAAATATTAAAAATAAAAAATACCATGTCAGTAAATAATATTTTATTAGGAATGTTTGGTGGACAAGAAATTATAGTCATATTTATCATTATACTTCTTCTTTTTGGGGGAACAAAAATTCCACAGTTAATGAGAGGTTTAGGAAGAGGAATGAATGAATTCAAAAAAGCAAAAGAAGGAATTTATGACGAAGAAGAAGAACCTGTTGAAAAAAAAACCAGTAAAGATTCTAAAATCGAAGAAAAAAAATAATTTTATTTCTTAAAGAGTCTTATAGATTTATTATAAATGGTTTATGAAGAATTATGATTAAATATATTTTTGGGTTTTTAAAAAAGAAAGAAGAAAATTCATCGTTTTGGGGTCATATTGACGAACTCAGAAAATATATTTTTCGATCGATAATTGTAGTTTTTATTTTATCCATTCTTGCCTTTGTATATAAAGACTTTATTTTCAATACAATTATTTTATTACCCAGTGATACAAGTTTTATTACTTATCAGGTCTTTTGTAAAATTGGTGTTTTGCTTAATATTGATGGTTTTTGTTTCCAGCCCTTTCAGTTAGATTTAATAAATACTGAAATTGGAGGGCAATTTCGTTATCATTTACTTATTTCTTTGATAGTTGGAATTATTATTTCCTTTCCATTTATAGCCTGGCAATTATGGCAATTTATAAAACCTGCTCTTAAGGAGAATGAAGTAAAGTCATCAAGAGGAATTATTTTTTATATTTCCACACTCTTCCTGTTTGGTGTTGCTTTTGGCTATTTTCTGGTAGCTCCACTTACATTAAATTTCCTTTTAACTTATGAATTAAGCTCAAATATTAAAAATTTAATATCTATAAGTTCTTATATTTCAATACTTACTATTCTTACTTTATCAATGGGAATTGTTTTTGAGTTACCAATGCTAATTTATTTCCTGACTAAAATCAGATTATTGTCCTCAGCCTTTTTAAGAAAGTATAGAAGACATTCCATTGTTGTTATTTCAATTTTAGCTGCATTTATTACACCTTCAGGTGATATGTTCAGTTTGGTACTAGTTGGATTTCCAATTTGGGTGCTTTTTGAAATAAGTATTTTTGTTAGTAAAAGAGTGGAAGCAACAAGAAAAGATATTTAACCTCAAATGGTTTAATTACGGCATAACTATTTTATGTTGTAAATTAAATTCATAACATTCCTTTTTAACTATTTTTCATTTAAATTTTTGATCTGGAAAATCAATGCTTTGGTTTTTTGGAAATTAAATTGTGTTTATTATTTAAAGATTCTCTTTTTAATAATCACATACTGAAGTTATACCGATATGAAGTTGTTTAATACAAAACAATATTTTAAATAATGTCAGCTTATTCTTAGTTGATATTTATACGATTTTCATCAAAGAGTTCTGTAAAAGTTGGTATAGAAATATGAAATCTTTCAAATAGCAATAAATTATAATATTACTACATTTTTTAATTCAGTATTGTTTTATTTGATATATTAACTAATCAATTAATCAGTTTATTATTAGTGCTTTGATAAATCAAATTTAAATTATTAGTTTAACTATATGTTAGCTTTATGTTCTGTTTCTGAGTTTATAATAAAAAAAAAAGGCTGCCTTTTAAAGACAGCCTTTTTTATTTATTATATTTTTTTATATAAAAACGTACTATAAAACAGCAATTGAATTATTTAATAAAGCTTTTACATATTTGTAGTTATGAATACCTAAACTATATTCTCTTAAGCAGAATTGGAAGTTAATAATTGCTCCCATTTGTGCATTGGTTAAATATATTTTTGGAGCTGCATTATTAATTGCTTTTTGAGCTGCAGTCCATGAAGAGGTACTACCCATATTCTTGAATTGTCCGCCAGTATTATAAGTAGGACCATTAGGATTATTAATTGGATCATAAACATTCAAATAACCATCATAGTTGTTTGTTGTCAATCCTGCCCATAAATTGGTAGTTGCATCTGGATTTCTATTCATAATATCAATTCCACTTGATTTTAATTTACCAGCTAAAGTATTTAATAAACCTTTTATTTCAGTTCTAACAGCTGTAAAATCAGAATTAGTTGCACTCATTAAACCACTGGATACTCCAGTTTTGTGACAGTTAGCATTATTACAACCGTTGAAATTTCCTTTTGCTTTAAAAGAGTGTCCACCAGCAGCACCAGTCATTGGAGCCATGTGGCAATCCTGACAAGAAGCAGTAGCTGTATGTGTAGAATTAGCATATCCAGTGCCAAATTCAACAGCACCCATACCTGCAACAACACCGCCCACTGCACCGTAGTGAATATGAGTTCTGTAACCTGGAACGTTTACATTAGTTGTTACACCAGTAGTTGAATCATAGAAAACTGCTGTTGGGTTAGCTGCAATAGCTGGATAATCAAGATATTTTCCTTTGCGAGCAGAAGTAGTAGTTGATGTTAAAGGACGTGGTTGGTGACATTTAACACATAAATTACTTTGTCCACCATCAGCAGTTAAGTTAATGGTTTTTTCTCCACCCCACATGGTCATTTGAACAGGAGCAACTGTAGTTAAAGAAGTGATGTCAGAATAGCCATAAGTTGTATGTAAACTACTGTGGCAAGTAAAACAACCTAATTTGCCATAAGCAGCATAAGTAGGTACTGCATAAGGATTCTTCCATGGACCAGTGGCACTGTCCTGATAAAATACCGCAGTTGTATTATTTTTACATACATATTTAAATGCTTCCTGTAAGTGACAAGGACCACATGTTGTACTACCTGCTTCTTCTTCAGCAGCTAAACCAAATTCATGTTTCGATAATTGGAATTGTGTGGCTACACTGTCAACAACTGAAGGATTGTGACATAATTTGCAAGTTTCGCTTGCATCTTTTCCGGCAGGACCGGCAGGACCAGCAAGTCCATCATTACCATCTTTTGCACAACCAGCAAAAATAATAGATGCGGCAGAGATAATCATCGCACCTTTAAAAAACATTTGTAAAAAATTTCTTCTCATTGTAATTGTTTTTTGTTAATATTTATTTTTTATTACAAATTTAATTGACATTAATTGTCCATACAAAAATAGAAAGTTTATATAAATAATCAGGTAGAAGAATGCTGATATTTTACAAATGTGAAATGAATAACAATCATGGAATGATTGATAAATATCAATGCGTTATAAAGTTTTAGAGTTAGTAAAATTGAAAATCAATATAACTATATAGTTATTAGGTGATAAGTAAAAGAATGCTTAAATGTATTAAGAATTATCAGATATTTAAATTTATCAAATCAGTAAAAGAGTAAATCTTTTAATTATTATGTTTTATATATTATAAGGTATAAATAAGATTTTATCCTCTAAAACTAATATTGTTTAGATTATCAATTTTATTTAATATAATTGTATTTCCATCAACAGATATTATATTTTCATCTTTAAGTTCTTTTAAAATACGAATAGCACTTTCTTTTGACATTGCCGTTAAATCAGCTAGATCCTGTCTTTTAATACTGATTTCTCCGTTTTGTTCTTTAAAAACATCATTATGCAGATATAATAGAGCACCAGCTATACGGCCATGCATTCCTTTTTGTGTTAATTCAATAAATTTATAATAATTTAATAAGGTGTGATTATTTACCCATTGAAGTAAGCTAATTGCAAAATCCTTATTTTGTTTGATTATATCTGTTAGCGTTTGAATATCGATAAAGCATGCTGATGTTTCTTCAACTGCCATTGTTGTTACGTGATTTTTATAATCTGTAAAAAATCCTGGTCCACCAATAATTGATACTGGTTTTACAAAACGCAATATCAGATTTCTATTGTCAATACCCTCAATATATACTTTTACAAGACCTTCATTAATAACAATAATGTGGGTCATGGCAGTGCCTTGCTTAAAAATAACTTCACCCGGGTTGAATTTAACTCTACATCGTACTTGATTTATCAAATCAATTTGTTCTTCTGTTAAGCTATTAAAAATTGGCATCTTAGAAATGCATGCTCCACAATGTTTAGGATTCTTTTTGTCATCCATTTTTCTATATGTTATATTAAAAGTTGAATTTTTTATAAAATCCATTTAAAACTTATGCATAAATGGTTAATAGGTAACAAATTTAAGTTATAGATTCTATCAAAATAAATATATTTTTTTTTTGTAATTTGCTATATTGTTAGTAGTATTGATTTATATCAATAATAACTCGTTTGTTTATCATGGCAAAGATAAATAAAAATCAATTAATTTTATAAAAAAATA
>CAIZXK010000766.1 GCA_903936865.1 uncultured Bacteroidales bacterium
ATATCGGGTGGAACTGGGAATCCATTCTTTACAACTGATACGGCTTCAGCATTAAGAGGTGTTGAGATTGAAGCAGATGTAATGCTTAAAGGAACCAGAGTTGATGGCGTTTATACAGCAGATCCTGAAAAAGACCCGAATGCAATAAAATATGAAACTGTTTCTTTCGATGAGGTATATGAAAAGGGCTTAAAAATTATGGATTTAACTGCTTTTACTTTGTGTAAGGAGAATAAGCTTCCTATCATTATTTTTGATATGAATAAGGCAGGAAATTTAAAAAAAGTAGTAAATGGTGAAAAAGTTGGCACTTTGGTTGCTTAATAAAATAATTTTTTTTGTATTTTTGTACTTTCAGTTTTAAAAAAGCAAATACTATGACAGAAGAATCTCAATTTTGTTTAGACGAAGCTAAAGAAGGCATGGAACATGCAATGCTTCATCTCGACCGTGAATTTCATAAGATAAGAGCAGGAAAAGCTAATCCACAAATGCTGGATGGTGTAAGGATTGATTATTATGGAGCTATGAGCCCAATTGAAAATATTGCCAATATCAGTACACCCGATCCAAGACAAATAGTGATACAACCATGGGAAAAAAACATGATTTCTGTGATTGAGAAGGCGATATTAGCTGCTAATTTGGGTTTTAATCCACAGAATAATGGTGAAATTATTCGTATTGCTGTGCCACCATTAACAGAGGAGCGTCGTAAAGATTTAGCTAAACGTGCTAAAGCAGAAGCTGAAAACGCTAAAGTTAGTATTAGAAATATAAGGCGTTCAGCTATGGATACTGCAAAAAAATTAGAAAAAGATGGTATACCCGAAGATGAAGTTAAGGTATTGGAAAAAGAAATTCAGGATATTACAAATCATTATATTGATAATGTTGATAAACAGTATGTAATTAAGGAAAAAGATATTATGACTGTATAAATTGCTTTAAAGGTGATAATCCGGAATGCAATGAAAAACTTTAGACTTTGCATTTCCGGATTTTTTTATAAACATATTTTATGACAAAATTTCTGCTTTTTATATTTTTTCTTTTTATTGGTGTTTTTGGATATTCACAGCAAAAAGTTCAAAATCAAAACTATCAAACTGTCGGTTATATTAATAATGATGGAAAAATTCAAAATCAAAATTATCAAACGATAGGTTATATTAATGCTGATGGAAAAGTTCAAAATCAAAATTATCAGACCGTTGGTTATATTAATGTTGATGGTAAGATTCAAAACGAAAATTATCAAACGATAGGTTATATCAATGAGGATGGGAAAGTTCAAAACTCTAATTATCAAACAATAGGGTATATAAATAAAGATGGAAAAGTTCAAAATCAAAATTATCAGACCTTAGGTTATCTTCCAGCTGTTGATAAAAAATGGGCAGCTGCATTCTTCTTTTTCTTTTTTACAAAATAATTATTAATAAAAGTTGCTTTACTTTCAAAAAAAAATTGTAGGTTTGTAAACATTATGTTTTTATCAAATGATTAAAGCCATTCAATTAACTAATCTCACTTGTAATCTGATAAATAGCGATTTGCTTAAAAACAGATTAAATATGGCAAAGTTGCCTGTAGAAAAGTCTAACAAACTTATTTACGAACTTTTCCATATTGGTGTTATTTCACAAAATGAGATTATTGATGATAAAAACATAGAAAAACTTACCGAACTTGGCTTTATCAGGAAAATTGAAATTGAGGATTTGCTTTTTGAGAACTTAAAAGAAAAAGTTTTAAAATCATATAAACATTTCCCAATCCGGAATATAGAAGCTATGAATTTTGAGTTGACTTACGATTGTAATTCCAACTGCCCCCATTGTATTTTAAAATCTGTTCGTAAAAGTTTTCATGGCAATGAACTTTCTTACGAATGTGTTCAAAGAATAATCGCGGATGCCTATTTTGCTGGATTATTGCAAAATGGAATCAATTTTACAGGTGGTGAAGCATTATTAGCAAAAACTGATATTTTTGAGTTAATACGTTATGCGTCAAGTTATGGAATCCCTACCCGATTATTTACTAATTCATTTTGGGGAAATAAATTATTTTTTAAAGCAGCAAACAGAAGATTTACTTCTCCTCTTTCTCTCATAAAGAAATTTAAATCCAGTGGACTTAACCAACTGTCATTAAGTTTCGATTCAAGATTTGATAAAGATAAAGTAGGTGTAAAACAGCTTAGTACAATAATTCACGCTTGTGAAACAATTGGCTTGCATTACGAAATTATTTCATCACCCGAAATACGTGAACATTTAAATAAATTTATTGAATATCTGAAACTTACATTAGGAATAAATCATCTGAAATATATGACACCTATAACAATGGAACTTGTTGATATGGGTGGTGCTATAAGTTTTAATCATAATAATCTTAGCGACTTATCTCTCAAAGAACTTATAGATAAAAGTTTGTGCAAAAGTAAAGGATATTTTCAGCCAAAAATGTTAACAATAGCTCCAAATGGAGATGTTCGTTCCTGTATGTATGGTTTGGGATTAAATAATTTAGGCAATATTCACAAATCCAATTTGTTAGATGTTATTAATGATTTTGAAGATGAAGTATCAATAGCATTTGCTGAAAAACAAGCGTTTGAATTGGCTGATATTATTTATGAACCTTATAAAGAAATCTATAAGCCAATTTCGCATCCTTGTTCTGCTTGTGTTTTGTTAGCCAGACTTCTGCAAGAATATTTCATACTTAAGAAAAAGGATGAGCATACAAATGAACAACTTTTACAAATGAATTATAAAGTTGCAAAAGATTTAAATCTTTTAAAAGATAATTTGAAATTTAAAGAATAAAAAAGCCTGAAAGTTTATACTTTCAGGCTTTTTTTAAGGGTAATTTGTATTATTCAATTTTTATAATTTTCTTAATTATTGATTTTTCTTTGGTATTTATTTGAATAAAATAAATACCTTTTTCATAGTTGCTGGCTGTAATTTTTGTTTTTTGAATAGAATTACCACCTACAATGTTTATGTTTTCAATCAATTGCCCAATTGAATTATAAATACTTACAACAGAATTATCTTTCGATTGAAATTCAATATTGAATTCTTTACTAAAAGGATTCGGATAAATATTAAATTCTGATGTTAATAAATCATCAGTTCCAAGAAAACCAACATAAATAACATTTGATGAATCTGAATAGCAACCCTCTGGAGTTACTTCTTTTACATAATAATTTCCTGTATTCAATGGAGAGTATGTATTGGAATTTGCATTTAAAATCATCCCGTTATCGTCAAACCATTGATTATTTGAAGCAGAACTTGAAATAAGTTGATTGCCATTTTGAGAAATGGATGGTGCCATTGGAACTGGATATACATAAATAGTTATTGAAGCATTGGTTGAAACATTAGTTGCATCAGTAATTAATACATTGTAGGTTGTTGTAGTATGAGGGCTTACAAACGGATTGCTTCCATTAATCTGAGCAGTTTGCGGATTTGAAGACCAGGTATAATTATTATTTCCCAAACCTCCATTAATCATTGTAAACAACTGAATTGATGTGTTTTCGCAAATAGTATCTTCTAAAGTTGTTAATGTACAACTAAGTGGAGCCTTGCTAACAAATCCGGAAGGAAATTTAATATAATCAATCCAGACACAATCGCTGCCAGCAACTCCATAATTATCTTTTTTGTAAACCCATTTTAATGTATGAACACCTGTTGATATAGCAAAAGCAGATTTAGACCAGGCTGTTTCTCCATCCCATCTTCCCATAGAGGTATTATCAATTATAAACTCCAGATAATCATAGCTTGGCGAATTTGGTGCTGATGTTTCACAAGAAGTCTTCTTAAAAAAGGATATCGTATCATTTGATGTAACATTGACAATAACAGAGAAAGTTGATGTTTTACTGTTACCAATTACTCCTGATTTAGCCGAATAACTTCCTTCATAAGGACTTGCACTTGTTATAGTCCATGGAGCATTTCCTCCTTGAACCCAATTGAATTTTGTAAAAGTATTGGTTTCAAAATCCTCATTTATTAATCCAACTATTTGGTTATACGTAGTATTTGTTTGATAAGCTCCTGAACTTAATATGTAATTTAGTTCAGCATTTGTTCCGGTAACGGTGGAAGAATCAACATGTACTGTAAAAAAAGCATTATTATTTACTGCAACATTTAAAGCATTAAAGGAGTATGAGTTTGAATTAATGATACTTACATTTGTGTTTTGTGAAGTTAAAACACCCGTAACATTCGAGCAATTGCTATTACCAATATTTATTGAAGGGATAATAATTTGAGCTGTTTCTCCCGGATCTAGGCGACCGTTATTATTTCCTATAATACTGTCTTTTATTATAACATTTCCACTAAATAATTTCGGAGCGTTTAATGTAATATTAAAATTCGTATTCCATGTATTTGAATTTCCATCAACAATAACAAGATTGAAAGTAACAAGATGTTGGTCTTCAACATTATTTTTAATGTTGAATGAGAAAGCATTGTTTTTTATAATATTTGTACCAGCTGAGATATTTCCCCAGTTAAATTGATTGTTTGTTATAATTACGTTAGTGTCTGTTGTTGATATGCTTGCACTAACATTTGTTGCAGTTGCAACTCCCATGTTTTTCAGATCAACATTCAAACTGACATTCTCATTGTAATCAGCTAAACCATTGTTATTCCCGGCAATATCAACAACTTGTTTTCCATTGAATTGAATATATGGACCTGATGGAACAATAATCTGTATAACACCAATATAAGGTATTCTATTATAAGCAGTAGCAACAACTTTTATACTGTCAATATTTGCTAATGATGGGAAAATTATATTTGCAACACCATTACTTACAATAGCTGAACCTATAGGTAAATTATTAATACTCAAAGTTATTTTAGCTCCTTCAACATTACAATTTACTGCAAAAGTTGATGCACCGATAAAAACTACAGAATTGTGGGAAACTATCATGTTTTTAGCAGTATCTGTTCGAATCATCAGGGCAGGATCTCCAAAAATATTCCAGGTATCTGTCATGTCATCACCTTGAGTTAAATACTGGTCGTTCATTTTCATACAACCATTCATTGAAATACCACCAAAAGTTCGTTTTATATTTCCCTGAACACTTTCTGTAAGTATATCTATCATTGCATCCTGACCATACATTGGAGGATTCCAGCTTTGATTAATGGTTGACATCAATGTTGCTACAGCTCCTGTTGGTTGTTCGTTATAAACAGCTCTCATCCATGTTTCTGCAAAACATGTGCCGGTTGTAAAATTCCCATTTACACAAGCTACAGAAAAAATAAAAGGCCAAGCGGTTGTATTGGTTAAATTTGAAACATTTGTATTTGAATACCCTGTTGTAGCCCAAGAATTATCGGAACCATGACCTGTATAATACATTATACCTACTCCATTGTTAACATCGCTACTTACCATGGATGCTGTAGGATTTCCTGCAGCATCAGCACCACCCTGACTGCCATCATACAATTCGCTGCAATTAGTATATTCATAATTCATCAGTTTGGTTCTGATATTACGAATATGCTGGTAATCATATTCACTATTATCTCCGGGTCCTTCAGATGAAGCAATTCCTGTTCCTCTGTTTAACCAACCGTTTCCATTAGATGGATTTATTTCGTAGGTCAGAATCTTTTGAACCTGAGTTGCCACATGAACAAATGTTTCGGCAGAAATTCTTCCTACAAAAACTTCTGGATAATGATCATTTCCACTCAGATAACCATACGTATTATCAGAACCACCTCCACCTGCTGTAAAAGTCGGAATTTGAGCCACATCACCAACTAAAATCACATAAGTTAATCCATTGGTAGTGTAATAATTGGAAATATAAGATTTAATGGCTGCACTAGTACTTCCTGCAGTAGTTACACTTATCATTTGAGTAGGTGTTCCTGAAATGTTTCTCCATTGAACCAATGCTTGCATAGAAGCCATAAATTGATCTGGACAAATTATCAGCATTTTACCATCTTCGGCAACAGGTGTATACTTGCTGTTTCCTGAATTACTATTGATAAACTGTGACTTATATATTTTTTCGAATTCAGTATCAATTTTTGTAAAGCTTTTAAATCTTGATAGATTATTAAAATTGCTGATTCCGATTTGAGTAGCTTTAACAGTTAAGTTTTTATATACTCTTAGGGTTTTTGTAACCGGATTGTACTGAAAAGGATAAAAAGTAATGGTTTGTCCACGATAATCTCTTAAAATGTATGGATTTTGTAATTCAGCCAGTTTACCTGGAAAAAATTCATTTATACCATATTGCTTTCCAAAAGTATAAGCTATTGTTGAAGGATCAATATTTCTAAAAAGATTTCCTTTTGAAGGTGCAATTATAATATTTTGATAATCTGTATATGATTCTGATATTACTTTTAAATCCATTTCTGCATTATCAGGAATTATTATTGAAGCAGAAACTGTTAGTAACTCTGGAGCATTAGTTAGCAACATTGGTACAGATCCTTTTAAACTAAGTTTTTTTGCCAAACCTTTACTTGTTGTTACGTCAATGGTTTGGAAATTATCAAAAGAAACCTTCACAATGGAAGTTTCGATATTTGAAGAAATTAATTCAACTTGTGCAGTTGAGCTTATCTTTTTTGCAGTTGAATTATTGGCATTTAAATATAATGTGCTTACTATTAAACACATTAAAAAAATTGTTCTTTTTATCATAAACGTATTTATTTTACTTTGTGATAATTAATTTCTGAGTTATAATTTGATTTTCAGATTGTAAACTTATGTAATAAACTCCTCTGCTAAAATAGCTCGTATTTATTGATGTTGAATGTTTTCCAGAGGTTTGTAATCCAATTTCTTCTTTATAAACCATTTGACCGTTGGTATTAAATATTTTTAAACTAACGGAATTATCTTCCAAAAGTGTAAAATTTAGATTGATAAAATCTGTTGTTGGATTTGGGAAAATCCTGACTTCATTGAGAACTCTTATTTTTGGTTCATCAATACTAACAAAGGATTGAATGGCAGGAAAAACAATAAAATCAACCCATGCACAATCACTTCCCGATATAGTGGATTGATCTTTTATATAAAGCCATGATAGTAAGTGATGACCTGGAGTAATTGGAAAAGCTACCCTTGCCCATGCTTTACTTCCAGCCCAACGTGAAATTCTTTCATTATCAATATAAAAATTCAGATAATCATAATTATTTTCAGATGAAACTTTTCTATAGAAAGAGATACTGTCGTTGGTTAAAACATCAATTGAAATTGAAAATGCAGTAGTATCATCATTATTTATCGGAGCAGATTTTGCACAGTAACTTCCCTCATAAGCACCAGTATTGCTGATAATCCATGGGTTATTATAGGTAGTATCCCATTCAAATTTTGTAAAATTAGCTGTTTCAAAATCTTCTGACATAATTCCAATTAATGTATTGAAACTTTGTTGAATGGAATAAGGTGTTGCATTTAAATTAAGATTTAATAGATAAGTGTCTCCATTTTGTGCATTATTATTCGCTGTTACTGAATATGATACTTGTGTTGTACTTCCTTTTGTAAAATTATTAAGATTCACATTTTGATTTGCAATTGCAATAAAATTGGTTGGAGAACTTAAATTAGCCATTGTATTCAATGCATCACTATGTCCGGTATTCTTTACTTCAAATTTGAAAGTAGCAGTTTCTCCAGCATCTAATCTCTTGTTGTTATTTGCCGGAGAAGCATCCTCAATTATCATTCTGGTAATATTCAATACAGGTGCATTTAAAATTACATTGAAATTGTAGTTCCAGTTATTGTTTGCATTGTCTTTTATATTTAAAACGATATTTGCAACAGATTGATCCTGAATAAGATTTGCAATACTAATAGTAAATGCTGAAGCAACGCTTTTACTGTTACCAGCATTTATAGTTCCAAAAAGTTCGGTACTATCGGTAATAGTAATAAATGGATTGGAAGATGATATGGTCGCTGTAACATTATTGCAATTTGCTATACCGATATTTTTAAGGTCAATGTTAATATTGATGTTTTCACTGTAATCGGCTAATTGATTGTTGTTGCCTGTAGCATCACTTAATTGGTAGCTATTTAATGAAATGTATGGACCTGTAGGAGTAGCAACTGGTAAAGAAGCAATAATAGGTTGTCTGTTTTGTTTTGTTATTACAATATCAGCGGTTCCGGCAATTGTAATCGGAATAATATTTACTACAGCTACTCCCATTGAATCGGCAAGAGCTGCACCTTTTAAAACGCCATTCATTGATAAAGCTACATAAGCAAAAGGTTCGGTATTTACTGTAAACGAATTATTTCCAAGTGGTAAAAGCGGCATGTAATTAGCCGTCATTACCAAAGGAATTTTAAAATATGGCATTAAGGAAGGATCGCCCATTAAATGATAGATTTCCCAATAATAATCATAACTTGAAGGAGAACCTTGCGTAACTGCAAGATTTCCTGCATTCACCATTTGTCCCTGTGATACATACCATTCAGAAAATGCTTCATTATGTGTATGCATGATTCTATCAAGTGCTCCTAATCCGGTAGATGCATAGGTTGGATTTGCAGTAACTGTTCCAACTCCGCATGCCCACCAATAATCTTCATCCCAGGTAGTATTGTTTGAAGCTCCAATATAGCCAATAGCTCCTTTTTTATTGGCTCTTAATAATGCTTCACCAAAACATTCAGAAGCATCAAATTTATTTGTAACACAGCAGTTACCAACCATTAACGGATATTTGCTTTCATTTTGTAGTCCTGCTACATCAGTAACATTA
>CAIZXK010000767.1 GCA_903936865.1 uncultured Bacteroidales bacterium
AGCACTTGCAACTTCGGGAAGTTACCGAAAATATTACGAAGAAAATGGAATCAGATATTCACATACCATTGACCCAAAAACCGGATATCCTGTAAAACATACCTTGTTAAGTGCATCTGTTTTAGCTGATAAATGCTGGGAAGCTGATGCTTATGCAACTGCTTTTATGGTTATGGGACTTGAAAAATCAAAAGAATTTTTAATAAAAAATAAGAATATTGAAGCCTATTTCATTTATTCGGATGAAAATGGAAATATCAAAACATTCACAAGCAATGGGTTGAAAAAATTATTGGAAGAAATTAAAGATTAGCCATGGTGCTTTGAATAGTTAGCACATTCTTCATGAACATCTGATGTACAACTACAACCAATTTTTTGTCCATTTCCGACATCTACGGAGCTACAACTCTTTTTAAATTCAGCACCTTTGATAAAAAACATTTTGATGGCTATCCCAAGAAAAGCCAATCCTATTAAGATAATTGCCGGTATTAGTAATTTAAGCATTTTAATATATTTTTATATAACAACAAGGAAGAAAAACATTTGTTGCATATCACAATAAAAAAGATGAGTATTTAAAATACCCATCTTTTTTATGTATTAAATTAATTATGAACCGATAAACGATACATTACTAAATGTACCACTGGAAATTGTAACCAACGTAATACCGGAAGTAGCACCATTAAAATTAAATGTTCCAGAAACAAGCTTGCTCGTCATATCAAGTTGGGTTAATTTAACAGTACCTGTTAATGCAAAATAAATATCAGTTGAACTTGCATTAACTGTTGGTTTATACAATGATCCAATCCCTATTTTATAATCAACATTGGTTGTAAGATTTGATGTTGTTAAATCAGGAGTAATCTTTATTTCAATAGTTTTTCCATCTATTGAAGTTCCTGTCAAAACTATTGTATTTCCTGTTTTTGTGCATGTTCTCACAGTAGAAGACCAGTCAGTATTATTGATTTTTGCTGACATTGAGGCAACTATAATATTACCATTGCTATCTTTTTTGCAACTGTTAAAGATTGTGGTTGTTGCTATTAGTACTAAAATAATAAGTGTTTTTTTCATTTATGAAATTTTTATTTGATATTACTGATTAGTTGAATTTTCGTTTAAATTCGGCACAAACTATTGCAGTTGCAACCGAAGCATTTAATGATTCTGCTTTACTTTCTTTATTTTGTGCATAAGCTGGAATCAATATTTTTTTAGTTATAAAAGGAATAATTTCTTTAGAAATTCCTCTGGATTCATTACCAACAATTATTATGCCATTAGATGACAAATCCTGATTATAAATATTTTCTCCATCAAGTAAGGTTCCATAAATTGGAATGTTAGTTGGAACATTATCAAGAAAAACCTTTAAATCAGTGTAAGTTACATTAACCCTTGCAATTGATCCCATAGTTGATTGTACTACTTTTGGATTATAAATTTCCACTGAATGGTTAGAACAAATTATGTTTGATATTCCAAACCAATCGGCAATTCTTATGATGGTACCCATATTGCCTGGATCTTTAATTTCGTCGAGCATGAGTATTAATTCATTAAAAATATCATTGCCAGACTCCGTTAATTTTTTATAATCCAAAATAGCAAGAACTTTGTTTGGAGTAGAAAGTTGACTTATTCTTTCCAGTTCATTTTCCGTAACTTCAGTAACTGAAATCGCATTGGAAACCGGATTGTTTTCAATCCAATCTTTAGTCGCAAAAATATCGGAAATCTTATAATTACTTAATAATAAATCACAAACCAATTTATCTCCTTCAGCAATAAATTGCTGGTATTCGTCTCTGAATTTACTTAATTTCAAAGAATGGATGTATTTGATTTTGTTTTTTGAAAGCATTTTGCAAAAATAAAAAAACCCGGCAAATTAACCGGGTTTTTAATAAAATATTATTCAGCTAACTATTCAGCAAATACTTCAAAACTGATTTCAGCTTTAATTTCTTTGTGAAGATTTATTTTAGCTTTGTAAGTTCCTAATTCTTTTACTGATTCACCAATGATTACAACTTTTTTACGATCAACTTCAATATTGAATTGTTCTTTTAATGCTTCAGCTATCTGGATAGAATTAACTGATCCGTAGATTTTTCCACTTGCACCAGCTTTAGCTCCAATTTTAACAACTACATTTTCCAATGATTTTGCAAAAGTTTCGGCTTCATTTCTAATTTTCTCCAATTTGAATGCACGTTGTTTTAGATTTTCAGCGTGAATTTTTTTGTTAGTTTCACTTGCCATTACAGCAAATCCTTGAGGAATAAGATAGTTACGGGCATATCCGTTTTTAACTTTAACCTGATCGTCTTTATAACCTAAGTTATTTATGTCTTGTTTTAAAATTATTTCCATTTTTATTCCCTCCTTATTTTAATAAATCCGCTACATAAGGTAATAAAGCAAGGTGTCTTGCTCTTTTAACTGCCTGTGAAACCTTTTTCTGATATTTGTTTGAAGTTCCGGTTAATCTTCTTGGAAGAATTTTACCTTGTTCATTGATAAATTTCAGTAAAAAGTCTGCATCTTTATAATCGATGTATTTAATACCGCTTTTTTTGAAACGGCAATATTTTTTCTTTTTAGTTTCAACCGCTATCGGGGTTAAATATTTGATTTCTGAACTATTGTCTGCCATTGTTTTATTTTTTTAAAATTTACAATCAGTAATTAACTTAATTTGCTTGTGTAATTTTGATTTCAGCTTTTTCTTTCTTTTCTGAAGCTAAATTGCGTCTTTTTTCGTTGTAAGCAACTGCATGTTTATCAAGTTTTACTGTTAAGAATCTTAATAAACGTTCGTCGCGTTTGTAGGCAACTTCTAATTCAGCAATAAGATCACCTTCTGCTTTAAAGTCAATTAAATAGTAGAATCCTGTTGATTTTTTCTGGATTGGATAAGCCAGTTTTTTTAATCCCCAATTGTTTTCAAAAACAATCTCAGCTCCTTTTTCTTTCAAAAAAGACTGGAATTTTTTTACCGTTTCCTTCATCTGATCATCAGACAAAACGGGAGTCATAATGAAAACGGTTTCGTAATTGTTTAACATTGTCTCTTAATTTTTAAATGATTAATACTTATTTTTAAAATGGAGTGCAAAATTACAAAAAATATTTTAAATAGATGCTATACATTTGATTAAATATTTTTATGCTTTTATCTTAACTTCAATATGATGTTTATGCTAAAATTTATGATTTATAACAATTCTACTCCATTAATTTTCACAACTATCCCCCATACAATTGGGTTTTTCTTTAGAGTCAGAAGAAGAACGGCTAGAACCTTAGATCGAAGAGCACACGTCTGAACTCCAGTCACAGCGATAGATCTCGTATGCCGTCTTCTGCTTGAA
>CAIZXK010000768.1 GCA_903936865.1 uncultured Bacteroidales bacterium
AAGGTACAAATAGCTTAACTATATAAATAACAAATGCATTTCCAGAAAGAATCAATCTTTCAAAAAAGGTATAATTCATTCCTTCTGAAAATGCTGATTTTGTGAAGTTAATAACAATTATTCCAAAAATAAACGAAAGCAGGATGAAAGGTATTTTTTCTATCCAGATTTTCTTGTTTTTTAAATCAGTATTCTTAAATAAATCGATGATTATTAAAACTAAAGGTAGTGTAACAGCTTGTGACTTCGAAAATAAAGAGAGAATAAATAATCCAAAAGTATAAAAAAGGTATTTGTATTTTTTGTATTTTTTATATTGTATATATTGAAGTAATGAAAGTAAATAAAAAAAAGTATAAAGTAAATCTTTTCGTTCTGTTATCCATGCAACAGATTCGACTTGCATTGTAGAAATTCCAAACAATAACGCAACAATAAATGCTTTACTATTATCAGAAATAAGATTTCTGATAAAATAGAAAACAAGAAGTACATTTGATAAATGTAAGAGCAAATTTGTAAAATGATAAATAAAAGGATTGGTACCTCCAATCTGATAATCAATCGAAAAGGAAAGAACTGAAAGAGGTACATAAGTGCCTGTAAAATCCTGACTGAAAATTTGCTTTATATTGTTTAAGCTAAATGATTTAATAAGTTGGTTATCTGTAATATAATATGGATCATCCCAATTTGTAAAATCATTATTTAATGTATTGAAAAATGTTATAAAAACAATAGAGATTAATAAAAATTGCCATTTGTATTTATAGTTCAATATAATTTTAATCATATTTCATATAATTTGATTAGTTTGCTAATTTGTTTTTAAGGAATTTGGCTGTAAACGAATTTTCTTTGTTAACAAGATCTTCAGGTAAACCTTCAAAAAGTACTTCTCCACCATTTTTACCACCACTGGGACCTAAATCAATAATCCAGTCAGCACATTTGATAATATCCATATTGTGTTCAATAACTATTACCGTATGACCATTATTTATTAGTGCATCAAATGCTGATTTTAATTTATTGATGTCATGAAAATGTAAACCTGTTGTAGGTTCATCAAAAATAAAAAGAGTTGGTTTATCTGAAAATCCTTTTGTAAGAAAAGATGCCAGTTTTATTCGTTGAGCTTCTCCACCACTTAATGAACTTGAAGCTTGTCCCAATTTAATATATCCTAATCCAACATCTGCCAATGGTTGTAATTTTTGAATAATTTTGTTTTCTAAAGCATTTGACTTTGGATTTCCACTGAAAAAAACCAATGCCTGATTTACAGTCATTTCTAAAATATCGGTAATATTCTTTTCTTTAAACTTTACGTCCAGTACTTCATCTTTAAACCTTTTGCCACCGCAACTTTCACAAATCAGTGTAACATTTGCCATGAACTGCATTTCAATTTTTACAAATCCATCACCTTCACATTCTTCGCACCTTCCTCCTTCAATATTAAATGAAAAATAACCTGGTTTGTAAGCACGAATTTTAGCCAATTGCTGTTCAGAAAATAATGTTCTAATATCATCATAAGCCTTTACATAAGTTGCTGGATTTGAACGAGAAGATTTACCTATTGGATTTTGATCAACAAATTCTACATCAATAATCTTATTAATATCACCTTCTATTTTATCAAATTTTCCTGTTTTTTCACCATAACCTCCATATATCTTTTTCAAAGCAGGAAATAATATGGTTTTAACCAATGTAGATTTTCCAGAACCACTAACACCAGAAACAATTGTTATGATATTTAAAGGAAATTTTACGTCAATAGACTTTAAATTATTTTCTCTGGCACCTTTTATCTGGATATAATCTTTCCATTTGCGTCTTTCCTTAGGAATAGAAATTTCCATATCACCATTCAAGTATTTGGCTGTTAAACCAATGTTGTTTTCTAATAAGGCATTAATATTTCCTGCAAAAACAACTTCACCACCATTAGCACCTGCCAAAGGACCAATATCGATAATAAAATCAGAAGATTTCATTATTTCTTCATCATGCTCAACAATAATTACCGTATTGCCTAATGATTTCAATTGATTTAATACTTTAATAAGTTTTTCAGTATCACGTGGATGTAAGCCAATGCTGGGTTCATCCAAAATGTACATTGAACCAACCAATGAACTACCCAAAGATGTGGCCAGATTTATACGTTGAGATTCACCTCCGGAAAGTGTTGAAGATAAGCGGTTTAATGATAAATAACCTAAGCCGACATCTTCAATAACCTGTAATCTGTTAATAATTTCAGTTAGCAATCGTTTTGCTACTTTATAATCAAATTCGGAAAGTTGAATATTTTTAAAGAAATTTATTGATTCATCAACTGGCATTAAAACCAATTCTGAAATGGAAATATTATTGATTTTTACATAATTAGCATCTTTTCTAAGTCGGGTTCCTTTACAGTCGGGGCAAATAGTTTTGCCTCTGTATCTTGACAACATAACCCTGTATTGAATTTTATAGGTTTGTTCTTCTACATATTTAAAAAACGTATTTATACCCTCAAAAAATTCATTTCCACTCCATAACAATTCTTTTTGCTCAGGTGTTAAATCGTAATAAGGTTTATGTATTGGGAAATCAAATAGATAAGCATTCATTATCAATTGATTTTTCCACTCACTCATTTTTTCACCTTTCCAGCATGCAACTGCTTCCTGATATATGGAAAGTGCTTTGTTTGGAATAACCAAATCTTCGTCAATACCTATTACAGAACCAAATCCCTCACAGGTTTTGCATGCACCATACGGATTATTAAAACTGAATAAATTTAAGCTTGGTTCTTCAAAATTGATACCATCTAACTCAAAACGATTTGAAAATGAAGTGTTTTCAGATTTTTCTCCAATTGAAATTTCAACATTGCAATAGCCTTCTCCCTCAAAAAAAGTAGTTTGAATAGAATCTGCAATTCTCGAAGGTAAATCAGAATCAGCTTTATTTAGAACTAATCTATCAATGAGTAATAATAAATTTGAATTTTTTACTGAAGTTTTATTTTTAAATTGATTTAAAAAATCATCTATTTTAATAATTTCATTTTTTACAAGCAGTCGAGTAAAACCTTGTTGTATAATTATTTGTAATTGTTCATGTAACGTTCGACCTTGTTTGATAATCAAAGGAGAAGAAATGATTACTTTTGAGTTTTCTTCTGAACTTAAGATAAAATCAACTACATCAGTTACAGAATGTCTTTTGACTTCATTGTTTGAAACTGGAGAATAAGTTTTACCTATTCTTGCAAATAGAAGTTTAAGATATTCGTAAATCTCTGTTGATGTACCAATTGTAGAACGTGGATTGCGATTATTAACCTTTTGTTCAATTGCAATTGCAGGTGAAATTCCATTGATATAGTCAACTTCAGGTTTAGACATTCTACCTAAAAACTGTCTGGCATAAGCACTTAAACTCTCAACATATCTACGTTGTCCTTCAGCATATAACGTATCAAAAGCCAGAGATGATTTACCAGATCCGGATAAGCCTGTTATAACAATTATTTTATTGCGGGGAATACTAACATCAATATTTTTTAAATTGTGTACTCTCGCTCCTTTAATATAAATATAATCTGTAGAGTTCTGATAATTAATGTTTTCTTCTTGCATTTTCAATATTAAAAATTTTGTCAAAGGTATTAAAAAATAAAAAACGAAAATTTATTATTCAATAATTATAAAAAAAAAAATGAAAAATGTTGTTTTATGTTTTAAATATATTATCTTTGC
>CAIZXK010000769.1 GCA_903936865.1 uncultured Bacteroidales bacterium
AATAAAAAAAAGATAGCCAGAATTGGCTATCTTTAATATTTTTTTTAATTAACCGAACGATTTCTTAAATAAACTGAAACTGCTTCATATTTATACTAAAGGATTTGAATTTATACATTTTTAATTTTTTATCATTCTCAATATCAAAATATAAAATACACACAAAATGGAAAATACTAATATAAAGCAAAAAAATTATTTGAATAGAAAATACTATAACAAAACTCTTTTCTTCAAAGCAGAACCAGATCAAAACTTCATTTCATTTGAATATCTAGTAATCAACTTAATAGAATTAGCAAATAGTGCGAAATTTTTTATTAAAAAATCAATAATTATAGAAAAAAATGGTAAAATTTACGATGTTTTACTTATTGAAGAAGACTCTGAATCTACAATCAAGCAAAAAATTAGATTGGTTTTTAATGTCACTGAAAGTTGGAATACAACTTATAATATATAGCATATCTGGCAACTAACAATGATGGTTTAGATTAACCATTAATCGATAATATTATTATTTGTTATCAATAAATTATTCTTAATTTTGTGAAGGTTAATTTTAAAATAGAAATATGAGAACATTCAAATTTACACACGAACAAATTGAAATAATTACCCAAGCTCTCGGGGTTGCTGAAGTTGCTTATACTGATATTCATAAGGAAATAATAAATAAACTTGTAATTATAAGAGGGAATAATGAAGAAATGGAGCAAAAAAAAATAGCTATTTATTACCATGATAAGGCCAGTGCTTTTGCTGATTTGAATTTGCGTATTCTAAATTCAGAATTTGATGTCTAATTCTTTATTTTTTATGAAGATTACAAGTCAATATTGGGTGGTAAATTAAACTTCTAATGTTTCTTTTATCTCTGAAAATTTATCAGCTTCTACCCCATATGTATCCCAGCCTGGTCTTGTTTCTCGTGCAAAATAATCCAGTTTCTTTCCAACTACATATCTGTCAACAAACGTATAAAAAGCTTCAGGTTTGCGTGAATGTTCTCGTCTTTTCTCTGAAATAAAATCAGTCTCAGAACCACTATTTACAACTGGAGAGCCTCGAAAACCCATGATACAAAACTCGACTTGAAACCGAATAGCTTTACCAAGACCCATACTTTCCTTATTCCAGCATATCGTTGCTTTGTAAGTGAACCCCCAATTTTTTAAAATCTCATAAGCATATGGTAAAGAAGCTTGGATAGCCCACAGAAATAATACACAGTCATCATCTGCTGGTATCTTTAACTGTTCAATTTCAGATAGTTCCATCGTAGGGTAAGGTGGAGTTCCCCGAAAAAATTCAGAGTTATAACCTTCACAATTCATTCCAGAATTATCTTCAAATTTCCCCCAAGGCGGGTCGATCACAATCGCTTGATATTTTTTATCTATTTGATTATTGATATCATTATTTATTTTCTTTCTTATAGCTTCTACTAGTATCTTCCGTTCATCCTTTTTATGAGAGTTTCTGATGTCTTGAATTGTTTCTTTAACTGATTTTCTTGAATTTTTCCCCATTTCAGAAATTACTTCTAATTGCATTTCTTCATCAAGCTTTGACAATTCCAGAAGGTTTGTTTTTTGATTTGCCAAGTCAGTTTCTTGAATCTTTTCTTTAACTATTGTTGATAAACTTCTGCTTATTTGTAATTCTTCACTTATTTTGCTTTTGCTTTTGTTTGTTAATAATGAAGTATTTGTAACAAAATTTTCATGTAAAGTAGGAGTTCCAGATTCTGGATCTCCTCTTCTCGTATGTTGATTTGATCCATACTTAGTTTCGGGATACATTTCTTCATAAATTCTTTTACGCAAAATCAACATATCGCATTGTTCCAGTACAGTTAAGTCATTCCTAATCAGATTTTCGTCGATTTGAATTAGTTCGATTTTTAACCCATCATCACTATCGATAACATTACAATCGATTTCAGTATAATTCAGTAATCTACATGCTTCCAGCCGATGCTGACCTGCTATTAATATATTGTTTGAAGTAATTGTTATTGGATTTATTAATCCTATTTTTTGAATGCTATCAGCCAATTCTTTAACTTTATCTGGATTTACTTTTCTGTTTTTTAGACTAACTTTTATTATGTTGATATTTTTCTTCATATCGATATTTTTAAAACTTTTGCTGAATTAGTAAAAAAGCTAACCTGTTCATTGTCATTTACTTTATTTAAATTATTTTTTTTGTTTGCTTAATCATGTCAGCTTACTACTGGCTGGCCAATATTATATAATATCACGAATAAAATACAAATATAAGAATTCCAATAGATATTTTAATAT
>CAIZXK010000770.1 GCA_903936865.1 uncultured Bacteroidales bacterium
TCATAATTATCATTTTAATTATGATTTAAAAAAGATAGGACAAGAACCTGTTGAAATTGAAGTAAACGATGATTATATTCAACTTGCTATAGAGCTTCAGAAGATTATGAGAAATTTTGTATTAAAAAAAGGAGTTGCAATCGAAAGCAATCCTTCTTCAAATTTTAGGATCAGTAATCTGGAGAAAACAAATGAAATTGCCCATTTTTAATTTATTTCCAGTTGATGAAGCAGAAAATTATTATTTTAGGCTGAATACAAGTGTAAATACCGATGATCAGGGCGTATTTTATACTTCCTTGGTTAAAGAATATACTATGCTATGTAGTACATTGCAAAATGAATTTGATACAAAAGGTATGCGTATCTATTCAGACGACAAAATTTTAAGCTGGATAAATCATTTGATTGAAAATGGCAAACAACAATGTTTTATGCAGGAATAATAAGAATATTAATAGTAATATTTAATTCCATTAAGAATCCTATATTAATATTTTTGATTAATTCCAGATTGCACATTAGATGGAAATATAATATTTAAGCACCTCATATTATATGCGTTAAGCTATATATTTTAAATATGTAACATTAGAACTTTTTTGAAACAAATTCTCTACATACTATAATTGATAAGGCATTTAGGGATTGTTATATTGCAATAAATTTTCTTATTACGTAATTTGGGGGAAATAGATGATTAGATTGAATTAAAATGATCTAAGTTTAAGGTGGTTTTTTACATAACAAAGTTATCCACATGTCAACTTGACAAGTTAATATTAGTTCTGATATACTCATCCACGCTATAGCAAAATTAAAAGTTAATATTGAACCGTTGCCATTAAATTGGAGCTCCTTAACAGGAGAGAAACAAACAACGGGCTTATTATATTTACTTATAAGTATTTGATTTTTACTTGTAGTATGTTATGATGTTGTTGGAGGTTATATCTGATCATATTACTTCCAACAGCACTTCATACTTAAAATACTTTATGAGTGCCTATAAGACCCGCCCTTTTGTTTCGGCGGGTCTTATACGTTTATGAATGAAAAAATAAAATTATATTTGGATTGGAAAGCAACTTATGCTCACAGAGCAAGCATTAATTATAGGATTTGGCTTGAGCGGTTTTTACAGATTTGCGGTAATAAAAATCTCGAAGATTATGATATAAGTGATATTGTTAAATATCGCACTTATTTGGAGTCGCATTACGGTTCGTATAGTAATCAGTTTGCTATTGTAATTATTAAAAACTTTTTTCAGTTTTTTATTTATCAGGGTTGTGTTTGTATTAATCCTGCATTAATTAGAATTCCAAGATCAAACCCAAAATCACATAGAGCAGTTACGGAAGAAGAATTCAGAAAAATAGATGCTGTTATACCTTCCAATGAATTTAGATTATTAAGAGATAAAGTTATACTTAACATGCTATGGGATACAGGTGTCAGAGTATCTGAATTATGCGATTTGGATATTTCTAACATTGATGAGAACAAAACATCAACGGTAATTTCTACCAAGAAAACCGGGAAGAAAAGGATTATTGTCTGGTCAAAAGAAACACATGAACTGTTAATGAAATATATGCCCATCAGATTACAATTGAATAAATTAAATGGTGCTATGGCACTTTTTGTCGGAGCACCTGAAGGGAAGCGGTGGACGGTTCGTCTTACCACAAAAATGATACAAAGAAGAGTTAAAATGTATGTTGACAGAGCTGGTATCAAAGAAAAGATTACACCCCATAGTTTTCGTCATGGCTGGGCTCACAAAAGAAGGGATTTGAATGCACCTTTAGCCTTTATTCAAAGAGGTCTTGGACACAGAAGTCCTGTATCAACATTCATTTATGAGCAATATAGCGATAATGAGTTTGAGAAAAACGCCAGGAATTATCTGTTTCAAAATGCCTAAGATTTTAACACACGGATACTTGCATTGATTTAATGATTATGATAAACTTGGAATAAGTTAAACAGTGTTCATTAAATACAAGATTAAAAAAGTTCCGTGTGCAAAATCCTTGTTTTAATAATATACAACTTAAATTTAAATTGAATTTAGGTTAAAAATAAGTCTTAGCTATGCCCAAAAGAATAGTTGTCCGAATAGCGATAGATTGAAAAACAAGGATAAATTAAAAAACACACGGATCAATTTCCGTGTGTTTTTAGTATATAGCAACCTGTGGGATTTATGGTATATCTCCAGAGGGGTAGCAAGAAAAATTGGCATTGCCCTAATGGGAGGGTTCCAAAAGGAACTGAAACAAACAATGCCAATTTTAGGATAATTTTCTACCACCGATAAATTCCATAGATTGCTGTATATATAAATTCAAATTATTTATTTTAAAAAATACAGTTGGTCGATTTATCAAATTAATTTATAACAAAAACATTTCATGCAAATATTTGATGTATTTACAAAAAAAGAATATGAGAAAGAGGGGGAGCAAAAGGTTATATCATACAAGGCAGGAGCATTGAAAGTTACAGATAGAGGAAACATGTATCTTCGCCTGTTTCATATTCCCAACACTGACTTCTATGTCAGAGAAAGAAATTCAGATTTACCAACGGTCAATTTAGAAGAATAAATTAATTATCAAAAATGAATATTAATACAACACCCGTTCCGAATGTGGTGTTTGATACATATTTAAAAGAACTTAAACTGGCAGAACTCAAAGTACTTTTAATCATCATCCGGCAAACCCTCGGTTGGGAAGACAAAAGAAACAAGTCAACTAGAAAAGAGATGGACTGGATATCAAACAGTCAGTTGGTTGTAAAAACAGGAAATTCTGCAAGAGCAATTAATGATGCGATCAGTATACTTACATATAAAAACTTAATTGAAGTCTTTTCTCAATCAGGAGAGTTCTTGGATACACCTGAAAAAAGGCGAGGTCAACAAAAACTTTACTTTCGACAGCAAGCGACAGTCGGATATCCAGAATATATATTTGCGGTGGATGCTCGAAGGTATACAAGCTAATTGACACAATATCTGAAAAAATCGGATTGCCTGTCGAGATACTTAATCCCTTTGCAAAAATTAAGTATAATGAAA
>CAIZXK010000771.1 GCA_903936865.1 uncultured Bacteroidales bacterium
GAGAATGCACTAATCTACTATAAAAAATACAAACAATTAAATGATAGTATATTCAATAAGGAAAGCATTGAAAACATTGAAAAACTCAAAATTCAATTTGAAACCGGTGAAATTGAAACGGAAAACGAATTGTTAAGACAAAATAATATAATTCAAGATATTACAATAAAAAAACAAAATTATACCCGAAATATTTATATTATTTCAATACTGATAATTTTAGTATTTATTTTCCTTATAATATATCGGTTTAAGAAAAAGAAAAAAGCAACTATCCTTTTACAAGAAAAGAATAATTTTATCATTTATCAAAGAGAAAAATTGGAGGAAGTAAATATTACTAAAGACAAATTTCTTTCCATTATTGCTCATGATCTGAAAAACCCATTTTTTGACTTTAAGCAATATGCTGATTTTCTGAAAAATACTGAATTGAATGATATACAATCCAAAAATGAAATTATTTCAGATTTAAAAACTATATCAGAAAACACTGGTATTCTTCTTGAAAATCTTCTGAATTGGGCTGAAACACAACGAAAAGCTATTTATATAAACAAAACTGAACTGAATTTAAAAGATTTTATTTTGGAAAGTATAAGACCATATTTTATAAGTGCCAATAAAAAGAATATTAAAATTGAAATCGATATTAATCAACACATTCGAATTTACGCCGACAAATACACATTAAGTACCGTATTAGGAAATTTATTTTATAATGCAGTAAAATTTACTCACAAAAATGGGGCAATAAATATATATGTTGAGATAAGCGATACGAAATCAACAATATATATAAAAGATAATGGTATTGGAATTTCACCCGAGAATCTGGAAAATTTATTTAAATTAAACATAAATAAATCGGATACAGGAACCAGTAACGAAAAGGGAAATGGCTTGGGATTAATTATTTGCAAAGAATTTATTGAAAAAAATGGAGGGAAAATAGTTGCAGAAAGTGAATTAAATAAAGGAAGTATATTTAAAATTGAAATTAACAATCCAACTAATTGAAAATATGCAGAATCTTATTAAAAAAATATCATATTATACATTTATCTTTCTGTTATTAACATCTGCAACTACAAGTTATTGCATTGATAATAATCAGTATAAACTTGAATTGTTATATACTAGTTGTAAGGTTGAATATAAAAACAACACAGATTCAAGTATAAAATTATCTGAACTTGGTCTTAAGCTGGCATTACAATTAAAAGAAACCGATTATCAGATAAAATTTTTGATAAGCTTGATTGATAATTACAATATGCTATACAACAATAAGTTATACGAATATTATACGTTGCAACTTATTGAAATTTTACAAAAAGAAAAAAAATACAAAGAATTATCTTCTGTATATCTCAATTTTAGTTCATTTTATGGTAAAAGCAGCAATTATAATCAGTCGTTTATCTATACTAACAAATTAATTGAATTGGCAAATAAGACAGCAGATTCATTAATGCTTGCAAAATCATATAGCAACTTGGGAACAATTTTATTGGCCTTAAAAGATAATAAAAATGCATTATTATATTTAAATAAAGGACTGCATTTACTCAAGAATATTGAAGGAAATAATAGCTTGAAAGTTTCAATAAATAATAATATTGCAATTATTTATGGAAATGAAGAGTTATTTGATAAATCTCTTGAACATCAACTTACCTCTCTGAAATTACTTGAAAACACAAAAAATTTCAGGCAGCTTGGTCTTACTCAGCTTAATATTGGGTATACTTTTTCATCTCTTAAACAATATCAAAAGTCTTTAATTTATTTGAATAATGCACTCACTAATGCCTTGCAATCAGATGATAAGTTTTTAATTGCCAGTATTTATAAAAACCTAGGGTATTGCTATCTTACTCTCAAAGGATACGATAATGCTTTCATTTATATTAAGAAAGCAGAATCGTTAGCTGTTAAAACAGGCAATATTATTACGTTATCTGATTCTTATGAAATTTTATCTGATTATTATTTTATAAATAAAGAGTATAAACTTGCATACAATTATTATGAAAAATACCAAAAACTAAGCGATAGTTTATTTA
>CAIZXK010000772.1 GCA_903936865.1 uncultured Bacteroidales bacterium
CCAGCGGTTGTAGATTAGCGTTATAATATCGTAATACTCTGCATAAAAATACTCGAACTTATCGTTTAAGCCATCACCATTGGGTGTAAAACTATCGGGTATTCTTAAATCAGGTATGGTATTGCTGCAATCTTTATAAGTAATTACGATGGTATCCGTAGTGGTTATATCATAATCTGCTACATAAGCCCTTACCCAGTAAGTGCCAGCATGTTTTACTTCGTAAGTAGCGGTATGGCTGCTATCCTGCCAGGTATAGGTGGCATTGGGTAGGTTTGGGTTTAGCATTATATTTTCGCCCTCGCACAGGCTGGTATCTTCTCCTATGTTTATATCAAAACTGCACTCACAGACGGAGACGTCGTCCACATAAACATAAAATATACTATATATATTGGGAGGCCAATTCATTAAGTTAAATTTTCCAATCGTTAAATATTTTTCACCTCCATTTGCAATAATACTACCTGATATTTTAAACCAATTTAGGGTATCAATCCCAATTACACTTTTTGCAAATTTTGCACAGGTATCACAAATAATTGTATTAATAGAATCACAAACAGGAATGGAAGAAAACAATGCACCCATTGAATCATATACTATTATTCCATTTAATTGTTGTGTATATTTATTTGTAAATTCTGCTAATGAAGCAAAATAGTTAATACAATAGCGCTTATTTTTTTTCAGGCTATCATGAAGTAAATTTTTAATAGTTTCATTATAAGTTTCATTATAAGATAGATTAGGAGAGTGTGCATAATGTATGAAACCTGCATAAGCAACTCCAGTTTTAGCATATTGGATACCCTGTAAATTTGAGGGGACTGAAGCCCACCCATTACCCGTATCACAAATATTAAAATAATCTGCACTTGCACCCCACCAATACTTTGATTTATATAATTGTGCATTATTATATGGACATGTATCAAATAGTTCAAAGGAAGGATTTTGAACAAAATTAGCACTTAGAATATTTTGCCCTTGTAAGCTAATGCAAGAATATAAAAGATAAATAGCTATTATGTATTTTAAGTATTTCATGTAGGTAACAAAAATAAACAAAACCTGTCAAAAAGACAGGTTTTGTTTATAAAAAGTTGTTTATTTATTTAAAATAGTAAGTTTACCTGATGTAACCTTAGTGCCATTGAGGCTAATATTGTAAAAATACAAACCAGAATTAAGCTTGCTTACATCTATAGCTTTGGTATAATTGCCAGCATGCATAGTTTCGCTTAGTACCAGATTTCCCATATTGCCATAAATTTCAATAACAGCATCGTTACTGATGATATCACTAAACGCTATAGTTAACTGTGAACTGGCAGGATTTGGAAATACTTTTACAGGATTTTCCTTTGCTATTTGTGGTTTGTTTTGTGGAGGTTTTGCATAATCAACCCCTATATCCATAGGGTCGATATTAAGCATTACCCTGGCAGTATATACCGCATCGCCACCTGCATAAGCAGGCAGATTAGCAACTGCTGACAATGCATTTTCCTGAGCCTGTGTGAAATCGTAAATTCCGCTTGCCCAGCTATCGATATAAATATTATCCACAATACGACGATTGGTATTTATACTGCTGTCATCGGCAATTTGCGACAGTTTTTCGCGGGCTAATTCCAGATTTTGCTCATACATTTCTTCGCGCATTTGCAATACCCTTTCGATATCCGAATTATAAGCATCATTATAGAATTGCAGATATACATTATCGTCAGCACCTCCCATATTCATAATACTGGGATCTTCGCGCAAAATGGCATAAACATATTCACGGTCTTTAGCCTTGTATTCCTCTTCAAGAAATCCGTAATATTTTTCGTCTCTTACTATTTGCCCCAAAGCCACTTCGCGGGCTTCCAGATTATTGATAGGATCAACCAGCCCCAAAGGCCCAATTGTACCATTATTTACACATAAATATTCACCATTTTGAATATAGGGTATTATTAAACCGCTAAGTGGTGTTAAAGTTGGATCATATTCTTGACCAGAACTTGGATCGTAATAATAATAAAACCCAGGTGAATTTAAGCCATTATTATCAAGCATTCTTTCATGTCCTGTTTGTGGATTATAATCCAACCATTTATTATAAGGATTATAACCATTTGATGTACCCTGATGTGATACCGAAGAATTAATACCAAACTGGATTCCATGAAAATTATCATCAAAAATATTACAATTGTATTGGGTATTGGTAAGCAAACCATTGGTATAAATACCGCTGCCCATGTGAGTCATATAATTCTGGAAAATATTGGCACCTCTGCTTTCCGTTGTCCATATACCTAATATAGATTGATCTTCAAAATTACTACCTAATGCAGGATAATTACGGTTGATATTGTTAAAAGATACTTCGATACCATCGCAATTGCTTACGCTTATCCCTGTTTGTTTTTCATTTTGAGGTACAGGCGGCTGATTGGGAAATCCTGTAATATAATTATTGATATAATTATGGGTAACTCTGGTAAAATTTACGGCTGATTTTACGCCAAGCATTGATATACCGATTTGTTTGTTAGTAATATGGTTTTCTTCTATCAAACAATCAATACCATCATCGGGTTGGTGAGCGTTACGTACTGAAATACCTTTGCCGGGCATAACTATAGAAGCTGATGAGGTATAAACCATATTTTCCCTGATTTCAGTACCCGATGAAATATTAACCAGACTGATGCCATTATAGCAATCTTTAAAATCGTTATTATTCAATGTGTTTACATATTGGAAGGAATAGATACCGGTATTACAGTTTTCGAAATAATTGCGTTTTAATGGTTCTGTAATATTAGCTCCTACTTTTAAAGTATTACTTAAAATATAAGGTTTTACATCATTATGC
>CAIZXK010000773.1 GCA_903936865.1 uncultured Bacteroidales bacterium
ATCTACAACATTAACGATATTTTAACTTTGCAATTATAAAATCTAAATCAATTCAGATTTTGTTTTGTCAATTTTTTTGCCAAATAAAGCATAAAATTCATCACTTTTAATTTTAAAATTACTAAATTTTATTCTAAACTGTTTTAATGCATTGTCCTATTTTTAAAAAAAAGTAAAAATTACAGTAATTTTTTTGATAAATTCAATACTTTGAGGTTGATTAAAATTGAGTTTTGTTAAAAATCAAATCAAAAATCCAGTTCTTTGAAATTTTAATATTAATATTGCAGAAAAAAGAAATGTCAAAAGTAAACTGGAAACCGGGTACCATGATTTATCCTTTGCCTGCAATAATGGTAAGTTGCGGAAGCTCAGAAGAAGATTTCAACATTATTACAATCAGCTGGACTGGTACAATTTGCACCAATCCTCCAATGTGTTATATTTCCATACGTCCCGAAAGGCATTCGCATGCCATTATTAGCAAAACCAAAGAATTTGTAATCAATATTACTACAGAGGAACTAGCTTATGCAACAGATTGGTGTGGCGTAAAATCAGGTAAAGATTTCAATAAATTCAAGGAAATGAAACTTACTCCACAAAAAGCACAATTGGTAAAAGCTCCTTTAATTGGCGAATCTCCGATAAGTATCGAATGTATAGTGAAAGAGATTAAACAATTGGGTTCGCATGATATGTTTATAGCCGAAGTAGTTGCTGTAAATGTGGATGAAAAATACATAAATCCGGAAAATCAGGCATTCGATTTATCTTTGGCGAAACCGATAAGTTACTCCCATGGGAAATATTATAAACTTGGTGATTTTCTGGGAGGTTTTGGCTTTTCTGTTATGAAACCAAAAACAAAAAAACGCCTCTCAAAAACTCACAAAAAGAATACACCAGAAAAATAGCATTTTTTTTGACAAAAGTGGAGCAAGGCATTATTTTCATTTATTTTTATCTGCTTAATTCATTTCAATTAAAATAAATTTTGGATTAAAGATATACTGGACTTCTAAAATTGCTTTTTCTTCGTTGAACTTCAATTTATAAAACCTTATTTACATTAGCAAAATGCTGTTTTAAAAATCTTGTTCGCCTCAAAAAATCTAATTTTTAAACCCCTTTATATTTTACAGCAAGAAGTTATTTGAATAAACTCTGCTGATAAATGCGAATGTAGAATGCAATAAAATTCATGTTGCTACTACATTTTTCAAAGTAAAAACTTAAACAAAACATTAAACATTTAGTTTTTTTATCAAAACCATTAACTGCTAAATTCCAAGTGTTTATATAAATGATTAAAAACTGAAAGTTTTAAATAGTCCTAATCTTTACAGTATTATAAACTTTTTTTTAAAATTTCTGTTTAAAATTTTGTTACATATAAATTAACACAAATCATCAAATATCAAAATTCTTTTTTATATTTGTAAAAAAAAGTAGTTCAAACTTATTTATTAAAAGCTTATGAAAAGATTTTACAGTGCAGTTGCGGCTTTATTATTGCCCGTGTTGAGTTTTGCCAGTGAGGCAGATTTGGTTATTCCCGAAGGAATTAAAGATGAAAGCATTTTATATTGGGGTTTTCTTATTACAATATTAGGAATGTTGTTTGGATTGTTCCAATTTTTGAAAGTTAAAAAAATAAAAGCACATCAATCCATGTTGGATGTTGCACAGGTTATTTTCGAAACATCAAAAACATATTTGTATCAGCAAGGAAAATTCCTATTGATATTATTTGCCTTTATAGGTTCAGCAGTTGCATTTTATTATGGATATTTATCAGAACCTGGTTTTGGTTTTGGTGGTGTTGTCATGATACTTGGATGGTCGGTACTGGGTATCTTAGGTTCTTATAGCGTTGCATGGTTTGGTATCAGAATGAATACCTTGGCCAATTCACGTATGGCATTTGCCTCTTTGGAACGTAAACCAATCAAATTATTAAATATTCCATTAAATGCTGGGATGAGTATTGGAGTTATGCTTATTTCCCTGGAATTAATTATGATGCTTATTATATTAATGTTTGTGCCAGGCGAATATGCAGGTGCAAGTTTTATTGGTTTTGCAATTGGTGAATCACTAGGAGCTTCTGCTTTAAGAATTGCTGGGGGTATTTTTACTAAAATTGCAGATATTGGCTCCGATTTAATGAAAGTTATCTTCAAAATTGGTGAAGACGATCCAAGAAATCCTGGTACCATTGCCGATTGTGTTGGTGATAATGCAGGCGACTCAGTTGGGCCAACCGCTGATGGTTTCGAAACTTACGGTGTAACAGGAGTAGCTTTAATCTCTTTTATTTTATTGGCTGTAACCGGTGCCGATTTGCAGGTTCAATTATTGGTTTGGATATTTGCAATGAGAATTCTGATGATTGTTACTTCTATTGTTTCTTTCGGATTAAATAATGTAATCAGTAAAGCTAAATATGATAAAGTAGATGATCTTGATTTTGAAAAACCATTAACATCGTTGGTTTGGATTACTTCCATTTTATCAATAGTAGTTACTTATGCAATCAGTTATATTTTAATACCGGATATTAATGGTAATGCAGATATGTGGTGGATACTTTCTACCATTATCAGTTGCGGAACGTTAGGAGCTGCTTTAATTCCTGAGTTTACCAAATTATTTACCAGCCCTAAATCTACTCATGTAAAAGAAGTGGTAGAAGCTTCAAAAGAAGGCGGTGCTTCATTAAATATTTTATCTGGTTTGGTAGCCGGTAATTTTAGTGCTTTCTGGCAAGGTATGGTTTTCTTCTTATTGATGGGAGTTGCCTATTATGCAAGTACTTTTGGTTTAGATGGATTTATGATTTATCCTTCAATTTTTGCATTTGGCTTGGTAGCTTTTGGTATGTTAGGTATGGGACCAGTTACTATCGCTGTTGACAGTTATGGACCTGTAACCGATAATGCACAATCTATTTACGAATTATCTTTAATTGAGGAGATTCCAAATATCAGTGCAGAAATAGAAAGAGATTTTGGTTTCAAACCTGATTTTGAAAAATCAAAACATTATTTAGAAGCTAACGATGGTGCCGGTAATACCTTTAAAGCTACTGCAAAACCAGTACTTATCGGAACAGCAGTTGTGGGTGCCACTACTATGATTTTCTCTTTAATCCTGGTTATAAAAGGAACCTTGGGGATTGAGCCTGAGATGGTATTGAATTTATTAAACCCCTATTCAATTTTCGGATTTTTATTGGGTGGTGCTGTTGTATATTGGTTCTCCGGAGCATCAATTCAGGCAGTTTCAACCGGTGCAAGCCGTGCTGTTGCATACATTAAAGAACATATAAATTTAGATCCGAATGCTCCTAAAAAAGCAGATGTGGAAAAATCAAGAGCTGTCGTAAAAATTTGCACACAATATGCTCAGAAAGGGATGTTTAATATCTTTGTCGCTATTTTCTCCTTTGCTTTGGCATTTGCTTTCTTAGCATCTCCTGTTGGCTTAACGGCCGATATGAGTCCCGAAGACAAATTAAAATATGCAGCACCAGTTTCTTTGTTTGTAAGTTATTTAATTTCTATTGCTTTCTTTGGATTGTATCAGGCTATTTTTATGGCAAACGCAGGTGGTGCCTGGGATAATGCCAAAAAAGTAATTGAAGTGGATATGAAAGAAAAAGGAACTGAATTACACGCAGCTGCTGTAGTAGGTGATACTGTTGGCGATCCTTTTAAAGATACTTCATCAGTAGCTTTGAATCCTATCATTAAATTTACTACTTTATTTGGATTACTCGCAATGGAAATAGCTATTTCCGAAGCTTTCAGACCAGTAGCA
>CAIZXK010000774.1 GCA_903936865.1 uncultured Bacteroidales bacterium
AAAGGAAATAATCCGGCTGCCCGAATTCTGGGCATGACCGATTACCTGGATAAAGATGCCATTGATCTGGAATATGTTCAGCTATTGAGTAATGGAGAAAATATTCTCAGTATAAAACAAGGCATGAATTATAAGGTAAACAGAAATAACCTTACCAAGTTTGAACCTGTTGGCATTACAAGTGAAGCTTCTTATTTTGCTCTTTACGGAGATTTAACTCTTATTGGTGCACCAAGAATTCCCGCATTTCCATTGAAAATAAATTACAGCAAAGGTACAGGAAACAAACTTATTGCAGAGGTTCAGCCAACTTTTATGAATTTTGAAGCAAAAGGTTTTGTTGAGTATAAATCAAAAACTAGTCTGTTGCCCGTAATATCAAAAGATTCGATTATAATTAAAGGAACTGTTGAAGAAAAGGATGCGTTGCCCAAAATAAACTGTACATTCTACGGATATGCCAGCAATTCCGACAATCCGGTAAATCTCTTTAATTTGAGCAAGAAATACGAAATTATACTGGAAAAAAATCAGGACGTTAATCTGTTTCCAAACAGTTATAAGTTTAAAGTAGATTCGGGTGGAATTGTAATTAATAATGTGCTAAAAGATTGGGATTTACTATCTTTCAGTGGCAGGATGCTAAGCAAAAACGACAGCGATAAAATTGGTGAAAATCGCATGAAATTTACCGTTTATGGCGATGTTCAGGTAAGCGGGAATGGAATGGAAGTTAGCAACCTGAGCAGTTTCCCAGGATTTAAAATGGTTTATGAATTTCCCAACAACCGAATGATTGGAAGCATGCATATTCCTCAAACAAATCTGGGAGCCGTTAGCGTTTCGATGGATGCCGAAATGTTGTTTGATACAAAAGGCTGGTATTTAGGTGCTGCGGGTAATGTTATTTTTCCGGCTTTTCCGTTGCTTAATGCAAAAGCCGGGATAATTATCGGAAACTATCCTGAATTTACTAATTCCTTAAAAGACATGTTGATTCAATACTCTCCAACTGCCGATATATGTAATTTTAAAAATGGGGTTAGCGGCTTTTATCTGATGGCAGGAAAACCGATTATAAATATTAACGAGTCTTATGGTGCCGGACCGGTTGCTTTCTCGCTGAAAGTGGATGTAGGTCTGGAAGCAGATTTTTTAATGAATTTCAAGAAAGGTAAATCAACCGTTCTGATTGGTGCAGGTATTTATGGCATAGTAAGAGCTGAAATGACAACAATTACCTGTACAAATATCAGTGGTTTTGTTGATGTAAAAGGAAGAATTAAATGTGGATTAGAAAACGATGTTCTTTCGATAGGCGGTTCTGTTTCAACTGGTTTTGGCGTTGAGATTACTCAGGGAGTACCCACTTTTATTGACGGATGCAAATTTAATACCACAATATTTAGCAAATGTGTTGCTTCTGAAATAAAATTATCAACAAATGAAGGATTTAAATTCTCTCTTAGTGGCGATTGCAATCCAAAAGGATGTGGCGAATAATACGATATGATAAGTGGTTTAATAAAATAAATTGAAATTAAAATGAATGCAATAAATAAATATAGTATAATCAGCTTGTTAATACTTTCAATGTTTGATAGTTATTCACAAAACGCTGCAACGGTTTTTGCCGGGAAAAACGGAATTTTCATCAATTGCGGGGATAGCATTCCCAAAAGCTTTTCCTATCAGATAGAAAGGAAAGTGAACAATGCAGCTACCTGGGAAAAAATTGCAGTTACAAATTTCCCCAAAAATTACTTGGAGTTTAAATCCAGAATTTTTAACGGCAACAATGGCGGTATTTCCTATCGATTGCCAAGCGATGAGCAATTGAAAAAAGAATGGGTGGAAATCTTAAAAGGAAGTACTTCTGATATTCTTAAAGAAAATAATATCAATACGTTGTATTTATCTGCTATAGGCGTCGGGTATTGGGATTTATCGTTGGATTCAACAAATACATTTCAATACAGAATACAAAAAATAGTTGGAAATCAAACTGTAAGTGAGTTGAAGTCAGCCGAAATCCGTTTCCCGGGCAACCCTCCTTACTACCGGATGAAACTTAAAAATAAGGAAAGCTCTCCAAATGAAATCAGTCTTGATTTTTTACTGGAAAATTATCAGAAAATAATTGGTTTTAAAATAGTTAGAAGCAACTATCTTCAAAATGATTTCAGGGAGATTTTTCCCGAAATCGGATATATCAATTCAACGGATGGCAAGCATCTGATGATACATGATAACAGTGTTACCGATAAGGCTCAGTACAGTTATATAATTATTCCCTTCGATTATTTCGGAAACGAAGGAGTTCCATCAGAAACTGTTGCCGTTTATCATGTTACAAAATATAGCCTTACAGCAAAAGTAAGCAAGCTGGATGCTCAGAGTTTAGACAATGAAGATGCAATAAAACTTAGCTGGAATTTAATTGATAAAAACGATGTTATTTCTATCGATATCTATCGTGGAAGTATTTATGACGGATATTATGCAAAAATTGGCAGTGCCTTACCCAATGAATCTTTTTATCTTGATAAATCGGTAGTTGCCATGAAAACTTACTATTATTCATTGGTAATCAATACATCCTATGGAAGAACTTATCCTTCCATGCGGGTTAGTGGAATGTTGAATGCCAACAAAGCTAATTTTTTCCCTCCCCAAAACCTGATGGCTGAGAAACTTAAGGGTGTTGCAAAACTCAGCTGGGAAAACAGTGGAAGAGAAACGAAAGGCTATTATGTTTACCGTTCATTCAATTACACCGATACCCCAAAGCAAATTTCAAGCTTTATTCCCAATACCAAAGATAGTATCATTTATTATACTGACAGTTTGAAAAACATTACCGAAGCAGCAGTTATCATGTATGCGGTAACCGATGAAAACTTATCATACAATCAAAGCCCGCTTTCCGAAAAAGCTGCCATAGAAGGAATTGCAAAAAAACTTCCACTTGCTTATCCGTTAGAAACCAAGTTGATTGATGGAAAAGTGCTGCTTTTATGGAAAGATTATTTTGCAGATTATCCTGCTTTAATCGGGTTTAGTATTTATAGAAAATCCTTAAACAGTGATAATAAATTGGTTGAGGACTGGAAGAAAATTTCTTTTACAAATTATGGAATTAACAGTTTTAGAGACAATACCGTTACTGAAGGAATGCGTTATTTATATGCCATTGAAGCGGTTGGGATTTATGACAATGAAACAGGAACACTAAGCCCTGAGACAGATGTTTTTGTTCCTGAAATGCTGCCAATGTCTCCTTCCAATGTAAAAGCAATGTCTTTACCTACTGAAATACTGATAGAATGGGATCAGATTTTAGACAAAACAATTGGCAAAATAATTATTTACAGAGCTGAACCGGGAAAAGAAAATGTTTTAGTAAAGGAATTAAGCCCGGAAAGTATAAGTTATTCAGACACGGCAATAAAAGCCAAAACCACTTATTTCTATACTATTGCAACAGAAAATAAAAACGGTAAAAAATGCAGGTATCCGGCTTCAATAGGAATAAGATCCAACTAACAAACTTTCTGTTTGGTTTTAGGAAGTACTATATGGAGAAAGGTTGAAATAAGGATTATTACGAAATATGTTTATTGAGCGAAGTCGAAATATGGTAATTGGTAATTGGTTATTAGGTTAAGAGCGAAGTCGAAGTATGGTTACTGTTTTCCTATTTCCTATTAATCATTAACCATTCCCCTAACTCCTCACAATTTTCCTTAATGCTTTTCTGCCATCGGCCAAAATCATTTCTACAAAGTAGATGCCTTTTTCGTAATTGCTCATATCTATGCTTGTTGTGTAGTTTTCGTATTTGTTGCTGTAGAGTAGTTTGCCTGTTATGCTGTAGATATTTAGCTGCATACTGCATTGGTAAGGGTTTTCTATGATAAGACTATTGGTTACCGGATTGGGATAGGCATTGAGGTATTTAAGTTCTTGTTCGGTTATGCCTACTCCGTTTACGGTAAAGCAGCTGTCTTTGCTGCCACAGTAATTGGTAGTATGCAGGCAAACGGTATAATTGCCGCCTGTGGCGTAAGTGTGGGTTATGTTTGTATTTTGTGCTGTGTAAGCTGTAGTAGTGCCATCGCCCCAATTCCAGTAGAGGCTGTCGGCTATGCCGGTGGCTATGCCTTTTACAGTTATGGTTTTATTATTAATCCCAAGCAGTTGCGGATAAGGTTGGGAAAGTATGCAACTACAATTGTTATGGGTAGCTATTTTGGTAATAAAGAAATCGGAACTACCCCCATGAGATTGATAACCTGTGCCAAAGCTATCATAAATGCTATCGGTTGTTTTTCCTCCGGCATAGATATTACCTGCCATATCCACCGTTATTGCTTCTATTCGGCTATAATCACCGGTAACTCTGGTGGCTATGCTCCAGTTAAATTGATTCATTGAAGAATCCAATTCAACGATAAATGGATAGGCTTTATCATAAGTTCCCCCATAAGGTTTTATGGTATCGTATAAATTGGTCATTATTACTCCCAATGTAGCACCTGCTGATAGTATATTCCCATTCTTAGAAGTATATACCTGATGATCTACATATTTTTTATTGTAAAAATGTTTTAAAGATACAAAATCCCCCGTATTTCTATTAAATTTTGCAATATAGATAGTTTTATTTACAGGAAATTCAAGAAAGGGGTTATTAATTGTATAACCAAATACCGATGCATTTTTTTGTGCATAACCACCTATATACAAATAATTATCAATAAATACCATATTACCAAGAATTATATTTTCTGTGTAATTAGGATCCCAGGAGTTATTTGTTAGTGTTTTATACCAAACTAAATTACCTGAAGATGAATATTTGGCTAAAAAATGTATTAAAATACTATCATTGTCGGTTGTAATTACATTATTACCAGTGAAAATAGTATCACCTTTTTGAGTTACTTCGCCGATATATATAGAATTCTGATCATCCATCTGAAAATGATATATTTTACTGTGTGGTTTATCATAATCAATTTTTGTAACTTCTATTAAATTTCCATTGTTTTTATCAAATTTAACTATATAATTGCCCTTTGATGGAATGATAAAACTATCCCAGGTTGCAGCTCCCGAAAACATTGCAAGTACACATAAATTGCCCTGATTGTCGGGTTGAGAATGTAATAAAGTAGCTATAGCAGGAACTACCGGCATATCGGGTCCCGGATAGTTTACCCATAAAGTATGCCCATTGCTATCTAATTTTGCTACAAAAGCGGACTTTGATTTTGTAAAAGTCTGTGGAATAATACTATCACCTAAATAAGCATCTCCTAAATCGCATATTGAAACATGACCTGCAATATAAGAATTTCCCATATTATCGATAAACATGCCAACAGGTATATCATTGGGAAAACTTCCAAAATACCTTACCCATCGCATACTGCCGTCGCAGCGATAGCTGAATACTGCAAAATCATCGTATCCAAAACCGTAGGGTCTAAATGAGGTGTCTATCTGTATATTCATGTTAAACAGACTGCTCATACCGTAGATATTGCCGTGGGCATCGGTACCCATCCATTTACAGCTTTCTTTTAAACTCGAATTGCTTGCAACACCCTGGCTGCCACCGCCTTTTACCCATTGGAATTTGGGGGTGGTTTGGGATTGAAGAAGAGTGGTAGTTAGTGCTAAAAAGAAAATTAATAGGTTGATTTTTGTTTTCATTTTTTGGTTATTGCTCAAAGTTAATAATATACTGACATTTTTTTAAAACGTATAGTTGTCTTGTCCTAAATTAGGTTGACAAAAAAATGTTAACTTAATATAGAAAGAGGCACAAGTAAAAATAGCTTCCCTAAGTATTTCATACAGCTAACAAAAGTAAGTAATTTTCTTAATCTGCAATACAATTAATTGCATAAAACCAGTTTGCGGTTTGTTTTAAAAAGCATTAGGCTGCATTTACTGCCAACTAATAAAAATACCTGATAGAAATTTGTGCTTGGTATGCTGCATATTTCTTTATTAGTATCTCTTTTTAAAAAACACAACCTTAAAATTGCAATACGCTTATTAAAATTGCCAGTACACAAGCAGATTATTTTATTTTGCATGCGTACCGGCAAAATAAATGTACTTACTGCTTTATTGGGTATAGGTACTGCCAGATTATACTTACGTACTGCTAATATGTATGCGTGTACCGACAAAATGTATTTACGTACCGACAGAATATATGCACGTACCGACAGAATATATGTGCGTACCGGCTCAATAAGTGTAGTTTAGCTTTTATGATATATAACGGTAAAAATAATCAATTGCAGGGCTATGCCGGGAAAAGAAAATGTTTTTGTAAAGGAATTAAGCCCGGAAAGTATAAGTTATTCAGACACGGCAATAAAAGCCAAAACCACTTATTTCTATACAATTGCAACAGAAAATAAAAGTGGTAAAAAATGCAGGTATCCGGCTTCAATTGGAATAAGATCCAACTAACAAACTAGTTGTTTGGTATTGGGAACTTCCGAAAATTGCTTTTCCTTTGTATAACTTCAGTTTAAAATTTTTCATAAGTGTAATTATTTTAAAGCTGTTCGT
>CAIZXK010000775.1 GCA_903936865.1 uncultured Bacteroidales bacterium
ATTGTAACTCCCGCTTTTTTAGTAATTGGGCATATACTTATTCCTATAGGAATGTTTCGTACAAGGAAAAAGCTTAAAAAAGGAATTCCAATTTCTGATGAGAAATTATTTGTTTTAAATCTACGTGATTCAAAAACCAGAAATGCAATCTTAATATTTTCGATAATTTCGATATTTTTTGTAGTTTCTACAATTGTAGGAAGTTACAAAGCTTTTCATTACACAGAATCTGTTGAATTTTGCGGACAACTATGCCATAAAGTTATGGATCCTGAATTTACTGCTTATCAGAATTCTCCTCATGCAAAAGTTAAATGTGCTGAATGTCATGTAGGTGAAGGTGCTGATTTTTATGTTAAATCAAAAATGTCAGGATTACGCCAAGTATTTAAATATACATTAGGAACATATGTTAGACCAATAGCAACACCAATTGAAAATTTACGTCCAGCAAGAGAAACTTGTGAAAAATGTCATTGGCCTCAAAAATTTTATACCAATTCTTTACGTAGAGAAAAATATTTTCTTGCTGATTCAGCAAATACTGAATGGAATATAACACTGAATATGAAGATAGGAGCAAATCATCAAGCATTGGGTTTAACCGAAGGAATTCACTGGCATATTAATCCTGATATTAATATTGAATATAAATCAAGTCCTAAACGTGATATTATTTACTGGATAAAGAAAACAGATAAAAAAACCGGAGTTGAAACTATTTTTAAAAATGATGAAATTGATTTAAAAGCTGAAGATTCAAAGAAAGCTGAAGCGAGAAGTATGGATTGTATGGATTGCCACAATCGTCCTTCACACGAATTCCGTTCACCATCAAAATATGTAAATGATTTGATGGCTGCCAATAATAAAATTTCATCAATTCCATGGTTTAAAAGTGCTGCAATGGAAGCTTTAAAAATTTCTTATGGTACTTCTGACTCTGCTGCAACTGAAATTAAAAATAAAATTGTTAATTTCTATAAAGAAACATATCCTGATTTTTATAAACAATATAATAAGCAAATTATAAAGGCTATAAGTGATGTTAAAACTGCTTATTCAAAAAATGCTTTTCCTGAAATGAAGGTAAATTACAGTGTCTATCCCCGTCATATTGGTCATTTAGAATCAAATGGCTGTTTCAGATGTCATAATGATCGATTTAAGTCGCCTGAAGGAAAAGTAATTTCCAAGGATTGTAATCTTTGTCATACCATAGTTGCTCAAGGCAAAACCGGTGATATCAAATATACAGGAATTAATTCCACATTAGAATTTAGTCATCCTGTTGATATTGGAGATGCATGGAAAGAATCCAATTGCATGGATTGTCATAGTCAGCTATATCAATAAAACATTTATAATTAAAAAACAAAAACTTTAAATCAATGAAAAAATTTTATTTATTTATTACAATTTTTATTGCAAGCATTACATTAAATGCACAAACTAATGGTTCATTAACTTTTAGTGTTACTACAACATCAACAGGCAATTACAGCCCTAAGCATGTGGTTGCAATCTGGATTGAAAAAAACGATGGAACCTTTGTAAAAACAAAATTAAAAAGAGCTGCAACAAGAGTACAATGGTTAAATCAATGGGTTTCAAAATCAGCTCAAAATGTAATCGATGCTACCACAAGTGCAACAATCAGCAGTCATCAAACTGAAACCATTACATGGAATGCTACCGATGTTAATGGAACTTTAGTTCCTGATGGAGATTATAAATTATGGATTCAGATGGCTTGGGCAAATTCAAA
>CAIZXK010000776.1 GCA_903936865.1 uncultured Bacteroidales bacterium
GGATTATCTTTTTTAATTTTTTCAAAAAACAAGTAGTTATGTATAATATTATAATCATTAAAAGGTATTTCAAAATTTCTGATGATTTCAGGTAAATTATTTATTTCATGATGTTTAATATTGTCATTTTTATTGTAATTTGATGATATAGTTGTGTTTTTTGATTTTAAAATATAACTTTTTGTTATGTTCTGAAAATCAATTAATTCAATGTTTTCATGATTTTTTTCTCTACTATCAATTGCATTTTGAACCAATTCATTAAATTTTTCATTTATTAAATCAAATGAATCATATTTACTATTGTTTTCTTTTGTAAAATCTTCGAAATCAAATAAATTACTCTCAATTACAGATGTACCATGCTTATATAATAAAAAACCTCCTGCACGCATTTTTTTCACATATTTAATTGGACTTAATGGAGATGGAATATAGCCTAAGCCTAAAAATGTTGCAATGGCTTCAATGTTTATTTCTTTTTTTAATTTTGAATATTCAAATAAAAAATTCAATGAATTAGAGAAATATCTTTCAGTATAAAAAATAGGTAAACCACAACCGTGTCTATCTCTGCAAATTATTGTATCAAAGCGGGTTAATATTATAAAAGTATATTCACCATTGATTTGTTTTATACTATTAAAATTATAATTAATGTAAAGATATAGAATAAGTTCTGCTTCTGAAGTTGCTTTAAAATCATATTTTGTCTCAAGTTCTGTTCTATTGTAAATCTTACCTGATAAAAATATTTTATTATCCTCAATTACAAATATTTCAAATTTAGAGTCGATAAGAATATTTTTATGAGCTATTAAATCTTCGTTACTATTATTAATTTCTTTTGTTGTATCAAAGGCACCTATAATTCTTTTCATAAAATAAAACTTATTTATTTTTATTATTTATTGAATGCTGGGTATGAATATAATTTTTGTTTGCATTTTTAATTTTAAATAGGAGCAAAAAAAGTGTAATAAAGGCTTTAGGTATTGAAAATAAGGCGTAAAAGAATTTAATATTATAGAATTTCTTGGGTATTGAAATTATAATTGATAAAACAATCAGTGTAAATATAATAGACCAGCTTATTGATATTATCAATGGATTTATAAGGAATGTTAAACAAGTAAATATAAATGAGATTCCAAGTAGTAATACTCTAGGTAAAAAGAACATTTGCAATGCTTTATTGAAATAATTAATATTTCCATTTGCTAGTAAGTGGTAAGTTGCGTTTGGTAGAAATTTTTTAAAATAGTAGAATTGTGCTGAAAGCCATCTTTTTCTTTGACTTGAAAAAGAGTTGGAGTTTTGTATTTTTTCATCATAGACGTAAGCATTCGGTTCATATTCTATTTTTATATTATTTTTTAAAAGTTTTAATTCAAGTTCTTTGTCAAAACCACCAACTGCATTTATGGTAGGCATTATTTGTTTAAATAATTTAAAATCGATACCAATAGCCGACCCAATAAGTGCTGCTGATAAACCTAATGAGCGATGTCCTTTTCTGAAAATATGATTATTAATTTCTTCACTTACAGCATCTAAAATTGCAAATGCTGTATTTTTGTTTTTAGCTGTTCTATGTCCCTGAATTATTTTTACTTCAGTTGAAATAATTTCTCCTGTTTTTGTTAAAAAATCAGGTTCCATCAAGTTATCAGCATCAAGTATTATTCCTATATCAAATTGATTATCTGTATAGTTCTTTAATGCGAAATTTAATGCTTTTGATTTTGTACTATTTTCAAAATCAACAATTATGACATCAATATCGTAATCTTTTAATTTGTTGATTGTTTCATTTTTAAATTTATCTGCTATAACACAAATGCGAAAAAGGTTTTTAGGGTAATTTTGTTTTAATGCATCTGTAACTACATTTATAATAATTTCATCCTCTTTATAAGCAGGTATAAAAATTATAAATTTCTTTTGCTTATTTATTTTTATTCTTACTATTTTGTGATTAAATAAGCCTGCAACAGCAAATATAAATAGATATATTACCGAAAAACCCATATAAATAATGAGTAAGCATTGGATTATAGCAAAGATGTAAAGAATTGTATTCATAAGAAAATAAGTATATTTATTATAATTTGGGATTTTCGTGAATATCTTTGTTAAATATGTTTTTTAAATGCCAAATTATGGCACTAATATACGCATAAAATAAACTGAATTTACCTTTTATTAAAAATAAAACTGAATTTTTTGGAATAGCAATAAAAATTTGATAAATAAGGGCAATAATAAAAGTGGATCCATGGATATTTCGTCTTAAGTATAAAATTCTATTTCTATTGATATAATAAGTTTTAAGTGGGCTTATTTTTCCTGTTGATTTAGATTCTTTATGGTAGACCAATGAGTTATGAATATAGTAAAGAGTATAACCTGCCTTTTTTATTCTTTCCATCCAATCCAGCTCTTCGTAATAAAGAAAATAAATGTAAGACATTAGTCCGATTTCTTTAATAATTTTAATTGGAATAATCATAGCTGCTCCATGGATACAATAGGTTTCACTATCGTTATCATACTGACCTTTATCTTCTTCCCAATATCCAATGGCATGATTTCGGATTGTATATTTATTAATGGGTTTTATACCAGCAAATTGAATTTTTTCAGGAGTATGAAAAAATCTTATTTTTGGACTTATTGCACCTATTTTGGGATTGTTTTCAAATTTTTCGATAAGAGGTTCTAGAAAGTTTTTTGTAACAACACAATCATTATTGATAAGTAAAATATATTCCCCTTTTGCTCTCATTATTCCTAAGTTATTACCACCAGGAAACCCTACATTTATTTGTGATTCAACAAGAATAATGCCGGGATATTTTTCTTTAATTATTCTTGGTTTGTTAAGTGTTGAATTATTATCAATTACAATTATTTCAATATTCGGATATGTGATTGAATTTAAAGATTCAATTAATTCACATGTTATTTGTGGCGAATTATAATTAATTGTAATTATTGAGACTAATGGAAAGTTTTTTTTAGTTTTAACTTTTATTTTTTCATTCATAGGCAAATTCTAAAGCATTGGATTTTCATGAATTTTTGGATTAAACCAATTCTTAATAATCCAGGTAAAGGCATTTACATAAGATTGTAAGCTCTTGAAATCAAGTTTAATGATATAAATAATCGTATTTTTTGGAAAAGCAGCAAAAATTTGATAAAAGACAGCAAATAAAAGAGCTAATCCTTTCACATGTCGTCTCATATATAGAAGTCTGGCCCTATTAATATAAAAAGTTCTAAAAGGGCTAAGTCTTCCTGTTGAAACAGATTCTTTGTGGAAAATCAATGAGTTATGTACATACCAGATTTTATATCCAGCTTGCCTGATTCTATAACACCAATCTAATTCTTCATAATACAAGAAATAGATATCAGCCATCATACCCACTTTTTCAATAGCTTCTCTTCTAACCATCATTGCTGCTCCATGAGCATAAGCCTGTTCTGTATCAGTGTTATATTGACCATTATCAACTTCTTCAAATCCAATACCCTTGCTTCTGATTGTAAGTAAGTTAATTGGAGTAATTCCACAATATTGCAATAATTGAGGTGGATCAAAAAATTTAATTTTTGGGCTTACAATTCCTATTTCAGGATTGTTTTCCATTTTTGCAACCAATGGCTCTAAAAATTCCGGAGTTACTTCAGTATCATTATTAAGCAAAAGAATATATTTACCTTTTGCTTTTCTTATTCCCAAATCGTTACCACCAGGGAAGCCTAAGTTTTTCTCGCTTTGAATAAAAATAATTTCCGGATAATTTTGTTTAAGTATTGCGGGATCATCGTTTGGGGAAGCATTGTCAACAATAATTAATTCAATATTAGGATAAGTGACTTTTCTCATGCTTTCCAACATTGCACAAGTTACCTCTGGATGATCATAATTAATTGAAATTATTGAAACTAAAGGGAAATCTGATAAGTTATTTGAGTCTGTCATATTTAAATAGTTGAATTTTTTTCATTTATTTTTTTTTCATCCTCTTCAAGCTTTAGTGTTTTTTTATGCTGCAAATATCCTGCAAGGAAACCTATTGGAGTAAACAACACTGCTGCAATTAATAAATCAACAATAACACCCTGCATTTTACTTTAATTTATTGGAATCTATGGTTTTATAATCTCCTTTTTGTTTTGTAAGATATTCTGGAATTCTTGTTAGTTCTTTCCAGATTCTAATTAAAGTTGAAACAAATAAATTACCATCTCTGGTTAAAGATCTATCAACAGTCCAAACTAATGATTTTGCAGATCTCACTGGTAATACTTTTCCATAATCCTTTAATTTCCATGTCATATATCCATCAGAGCCTCTTTTTAACGTAGTATTCCATCCACCAATCTTATCGGCATACTCCTTTACAAATCCAAAACTTGCACCACCTGCACTTAATTCGGGCCTTTTAATCCCTCTAAGATCATGAATCCAGTATTTTATAAGTTCATAAAGAGCGAATCCAATTCTAAGTGAAGTATAATTATGAGAATAAAAAGCTACTCTTCCATAAACTCCTGCTACACCATTATTGTCAAGCTTTTTCATCATTTCTTCCAACCAGGTTGGTGGATAAATACAATCTGCATCACCACACAAATAAAATTTTCCTTTTGCAACTTCCAGTGCTGCTTGTCTGGCATTTGAAATTCCTTTTTTAGGTTGCGAAAAAACTTTAACACCCGCTTTTTCCATTATTTCTTTTGTATTATCTGTTGAATTATTATCAACATAAATAAGTTCAAAAGAATATTTTGTCTTTTGATTTGCTAGGGAAGCAATTGAGCGTAATATGTTTTTCTCTTCATTGTATGCTACAATGCAAACTGAAACTATTGGATTTTCAACATTATTTTTGCTGATTACTTCGTTAAGTTCATTAAAAATATTTTCAGGATAAAAAGATTCTTTGTTTTTTACAAACCAATACTTTTTCACCCAACCGGGAACAACAAAATTTGGAAACATAAATTAATTTTTTAATTATTTACAAATATAATACAAAATTTAGTAAGAATTACTTTTCTCTTTTAATTCTTCTATTTGTTTATCAAGTTTAACCCCCAGAAATACATAAGCCATACTTGTGAATACAATTAAATGTGTTGGAAACTGGCCTAACACCATATTTCCATAACTTGCACCTAAAATGCCAAAAGTTCCGCAATGTAAGGCACTTAACTTCCCAAAAAGCTCTTTATCCTTTATTCGAAACATAATAATATAGGAGCCTTTTCCAACTATATAAAATAAAATAAACAAGTGTAAATAAAGTCCAATAATTCCACATTCAGCCCAAATCATAACATACCAACTGTCTGTTGCAATATTGGCGAGATAGCCATAGGGAACAAATTTTTGAGCCCTGTTTCCTGCATGTCCCACTCCACCACCTATTGGTCTGCTTTTTAAGTATGCACCAAAAGCCATCTGGTTTCTTAACCTTGTATTTAATGAAGCATCTTCAGTATCAAAACTACTTCTCATTCTATTTATTTGATAGTTGCTATCACCAATTTTTGTGAATTTAAAAAACACAAATGCGAGTATCATAAAAATCATTCCTATAGAAATGACTCTTACGTTTTTTTTAAGAAATAAATATAAAAAGAAACCAGCAGCAGGAACGGCCATAGCACCTCTGGTGCCAGCAACGGCCATTCCGTAAAATCCCGATAATGATACAATAACCCAAAATATTTTTAATTTGAAATTAGTTGAATTTAAAGCTAATAATGCACCAACTACTCCAATTTGAGCTTGGGATGCTCCAAACTGTCCAGCATCAGTAAAAAATGAAAAAACTCTTAATTTCCCCCATAACATATGAGTTACTGCTCCTCCCTCATCTAACCATTTTTGTTCCCAGGGATCGGGTCCGATAATTAGTTGCATTGCACCTTTTACCGATGCTAGCAGTGAAATTATTGCCCAAATATATAAGAAAGTATTTAGATTTTTAGGTTTATCATATATAAAATAAACTAAAGGTATAATCAATAACATATATAATGCTACCCCACGCATTGCAGAAAACCATGCACCAATGCTTACTGCTTCCGGATTAGCAATTTCCATCACAATATATCCAAACCAAATTACAGTAAGATATATTAAATCATCTTTTAAAATTGTCCAGTCTATTTTTTTATAGAAATGCTGGAAAAAATATGCAAGAAATATTATTGTAAGAAGGATATCCATAAAATATCCTAGTTTTATTGGTATATATCGGGTAATGCCCATAAGTACCAAATTTAAAATATATGCAAAAGTCATTCCTATTGAAGGATTTATATATACCTTATTTAGAAAGATTAATAGAAATGGTAATGCTATTAAGGCAAAAACTATATTTATCTGACTTTGGGAAAGTAAAAATCCAAATAAAATAGACATAATTGCAAAACCCAGAATGGCAATTGGATTAGCCAATCTGGCTGAACCTGTTTTTTGCTCAAATGGGTTTTGAATTTCATTCATTTTACTGTTATTATCTTTTTTTAAATATTTTAGGAGCGTAAGTTATTATATAATCTCTATATAATTTAAAACCATGAATAAATACATTTTTGTACGACACATCAACTTCTTCTCTAAGATATTTAAAACCAATAACCAATCCTATTAATGTAAAAATAATGGAGGCTATTCCAACAAAAAGCAGTAAAGTAAGTACGCTAAAATCGGGGAATATTTTGTGGATTACAAATACAGCAATAAAATCGCCTATGATATTTGCCGCAGCCATATAAATAATTTTATAGAAATTTTTCTGTGGTTTATTTAAACTGCTCAATGCTATTCCAGTAAATCTGTCAACAGGTAGTAACAATCCATAAATGATTACTGCAATCATTACGTATGATAGTCCTTGAAGAGAATCTTTGTATTTGCTGCCACCTAAAAATAGTATAAAATATTGATTAAAAAGTAATGCAAATATGGTAACTCCAATAAATAAAACGGTTATAGCTCCTGTATATTGATAAAAAATTCGTTTAAACTCTTCTTTATCTCCATCGATACTGGCTTTTGAAAGTTTTGGAAAAGCTGTTGCAGCAAAACTTCGTAATGGAATTTCCAGTAATTCAATGAATTTGAGTGGTATAGCATATAATGCAACTCCGTAAGGACCTAAGAATGTACTAAATGAAATTATAAAATTATCAGCACTTTTAAGCAGACTACTTCCTATACTACTTGCCATTGAGTATTTTCCAAAATTTATTATTTGATTAATTTTCTCTCTGGAAATATAGCGTAAGTTTCTTATACCTGTCCATTTTTTATAAAGACAAAAGAATGAAGTAAGAACATTTGTAATGATATATATTAATACTACAATTGTTACATTTATTTGTTCTGCAAATACATAAGCAACAAATAATGATAAGAGAAATGATCCCAGATTGAAAAATCGAATCCAGAATATTTTTTTAAAATCCATTTCAGCTTGTAAAATAGACCATGCATAATTCCAGGGGAGATTGGCTATTGCAAAAACAGGATACCAGTAAAAAAAAATGTCATAACCATACGATTTTATTGTTGTTGGAAATATAAGAACAATAGCATATAGGATTATTGAAATTGAGATAATTGTTATTAGTCCAACAAACCAACTTGAACCTAAAAAGTATTTTTTGCCATTTTCATCGATGGATGAAATATACCTAACTGTAGCTTCGCGGGTTAAGCCCATTCTCAGCATATCAATTAAAGATGCTGGAGTTGTAAATAATACCCATTTTCCAAAATCATCAATGCTTAAGATTCGCATTAAAATAACAAAGGAAATTAACCCCATTACGGAGGTTGATAAATTAGCAGCAAGTGATAAAAAGTTATTGCCTTTGATTATTTTTTTTATTAAACCTATCATATTGAATTTGTTATGAAAAATTCATCCTATTTTTTAATACTATGACGTTCGTAAAACTGAAAGTTGATTATTTTTTTTATTATTCTTCTTAATCTTGAGCGTTTGCGTGGTATTTCACCCAGAATTGTTTCCATTAAATATAATTCCACTCCATTTAAAATTGAAATTATTTTATTGTTTGATATTTCTTTGTAAAGGTTAAGCACATTGTCATCAGCTTTATTCCAACTTCTGTTTGCTCTGCAAACTATCATAGAATAATCAGCTTCTCTTACTATATCAGCAGGATATGAATTATTTATTATAGAAGGAAATTCAATAAATACATATTTGTAATTGTTATAGTTAAAAATATTATTTGCAAATAAAAATACATTTATATTGCTGATTTCGAATAGGTTTTTGTCTAATTTATAACATTTATTGTCCTTATTTTCAGAATTTGCTGATAAAGCTTCAAATTCTTCAGGTTTGCAATAGTTTAGCAACAATACATTTTCTCCGAATTCTCTGAATTTATCAGCAATATAATTCATTATTGTTGTTTTCCCTTCCACATCTCTGGTACTAAAAACAAGAATAAAATACGGTCTGTTAATATTTTTTTCGGTTGTTTTATTGATTTCAAATTTTAATGTTTGAGAAATCAATTCAATGGATCGGTTTGTAATAAAATCCATATTAACCTTTTTTGATTGCCGGTTGCTTAGAAGCTGTGGGAAAATACCAGCTAATTTCATTTTAAGCAATTCTTCAGCTCTGTTTGGAGTTTTTATAGTCGTATCAAAATATTCGAGTAAAACAATAACTATAAGAACTAATACAAAACCAAAAATAGCAGATGCTGCAATTAGGATTTTCCTTTTTGAAGCTTTGGCACTTATTGGAAAATAGGGAGGATCTACAACTTTTAATGCGGAAGAAAGCTGAACATTTTGTTGTTTTAATTTTGCTAATGTAAGACTATGAAGTAATTCAAGATACTCATTTTCAGTTACTCCAATTTTTCTTTCAATTCTTTTCAATGTTGCCCCCAAAGGTGCAAAAATTGTATAAACGCCACCAAATTCTGCTCTTCTTTTATTCAGAACATCCAAACTTGCTTTGCTTTCTTCTTTTTTAATTGTATTTACCAGCCATTGAGCTAATAGGTCTTTTAATGGAAGTCCTTCGCGGCTATGCCCATATAGATATAGTTGATTTACATCATCTTCAAGTTGTTTCTGAATTGTTTCTCCCTCTTTTTTCAAGGGATTTAATTTAGGAATTTCTTTTGGAGATTCTTCGTTGTTATAAATCTCAGTTAAAGATATTCTGGAATTAATAGCTGCAAGTTTATTTCTTTTTTTTAGAATTTCTTCGCTTTTTAAATAAATTTTATCTTTATCAGATAGTTTTTTTTCAACTTCTGATATTGCAGAAACTGATGCTGCAAAATCCATTTGAAGTCTCTGAATATCAACATCCAACTCTTCTTTTCTTGATGCAATATATTTGGTTTGTTCGTAATAGTTTATTATTTTATTATCTTTATTAAAATTAAGTAATTCATCCTCTGATGATTTTAAATTATTACTGGTTCTGGCAACTTGTTCTTCAAAATATCTTACCACGTCATCAGTCTGAACTTCTTTTAGTAACCTGTAATTTTCAGAAAAAGATTTAGTAATTAAAATAAGAGTTTGCATACAAATGCCAGGATCGCTATTGTTGTAGCTAATTTCAACTAAATCACTGCTTTGAACTCTTCTTACCGAAATGGAAGATAATGCTTTTATACTATATTGAGGATGACTGTAATTTAATAATTCATATACGAAATTTACTTCATCCTTATCTTTTAACTTCATTAAATTTTTAAAAGTCTGATCAAAGCTTTTCTTATTTACGAGCATTTTAACATTTTGGGGCACAATTTCCTGAAGTTCTTTAAAGGACTCAGTTGATAAATATAGAGGAATAGGTTTGTCCAGCATTAAATTTTGTGCCAATAAGCTAACAGCAGCTTTTTCAAGTGTTTCTCTTGATTTAATGATATTTATCAGATTATCAAAAGCATTATTGGTTGCAAAAAAGTCAATTTTGTCGTTTCCTTTTGATTCAATATTATAACCTGATGCAATTCCCGTATAAATAACAGTTAATGAGCTATATGATTTAGTTTCATGTCTTGTTAGATAAAATACCAATGCAGCTAATATTATTGGCACTATAAATAATGTCAAAATATTTTTATTGATTAATCTAAGAAATTGAACTATATTCATTTATAATGTTATTCAATAAATTTTAAAGAAATAAATTTAATACCCGATAATTCTTGTAACATCAAATATGCATTAATAAAATCGAATTTAGATTGTTCATATTGCATCATACTTTTAGCACTCATATCTTTTAAACGGGCTAATTCTGTTAAGTTAATTTCACCTTGAGCAAATTCTTTTTCAGCCATTTCTGCTTGTAATTTTGATTCAATCAAGCTTTCATTCGTGATTCTGAATAATTTCTGTTTTAAAATAACATCGTTATACTGGAGTATTACTTGTTTTCTTAAAAAGAATTTTTCATTTTCTTTTTCATAATACGCTTGTTCATAGCGATATTTATCAGCATTAATTAAATTTTTACGGTCTAAAAGATCGTAAAGGGGAAGACGAATATAAGCACCTACACTATACCTGTTAGTTGTTTGTACTGAGGTGTTTAATGCTTGATTACCTGATGTATTATTAATTGAATAATAATCAGCTGTACCATAATTGTAATAAGTTTCCAACCCAATATTTTTCAACCATAAATTACTTGTTGATTTTATACTCGTTTTCTTATAAGACATATCAGCTTCCCTTGATTTTACAATTGCTGAATTTTCATAAGCAGAATCAATCAGAACAGCTAATGGAGGAATGATTTCAGAAATATCTTTCAGAATAAAATTTACAGACTTTTCAGGTTCAACCTTCTGACAATAAATAGTATTTGAAATGCAAACACTTATTATCAAAAAAAAGATATGAATATATTTTTTTTTAGTTGATACAGCCATATTTATTATACATTTTCCTTTTGAATAAATATTGAAAAGGTTCTGATAATTAGTTTGATATCTCCCAGGAACGAATTATGATCAGCATATTCATTATCTAATCTAAATCTTTCCTCTTCTGACATAAAACCACCTCTTCCTCTTAATTCAACTTGCCAGAGACCGGTTAGTCCTGCATCTGCCTGAAAACGTTTTCCCCATCCTTGTTTTGTTATTGCTTCCGCTTCAGATAGTGGCAACGGTCTATTACCAACTATAGACATATCACCCTTTATTATATTTATTAATTGTGGTAATTCATCTATGCTTGTATTTCTAATAATTTTGCCAACCTTGGTAATTCTTGGATCTCCAACAATTTTAAGAAATGCTTTACGGGCATTATTTTTCTTATAATAAAGGGTTTGACATATTTCTCCAAAATCAGAAACCATAATCGGAGAACAAGTTTCTCCATTCTTAAGTTTTGCACATTCAGGGCAAGTGTCCTCAACTTCATCATTTTGCGAGTATGCATTTAAATGTTCCAATTCTTTTAATCTTTTATCAGCATCCGGATACATTGATCTGAATTTATAAAAATCAAATGTTTTGTAATTTGCTCCAACTCTTTTTGAAATATAATAAACTTTTCCTTTTGATTCCAAGCGTATCGCAATAGCTACCATTATCATCAAAGGAGATAAACAAAGTAAAGCACCTCCTGCCATAATAATGTCAAAAATCCTTTTTAATGTTTTGGTCTTATGGGGAATAATCTTAAGCGTTGTGATATTTATTTTAGATTCTTTTAAATCTTTTTTATAATCAATTAAAAATGATATTCTTTCTTTTAAATTTTCAATATTTAATGGAAGTGAATAATAATCATCAATACCTTTTTTTAATGTTTGTAAACGGATATTTGTATCGAATTTATTAGTAATCAGAATAAAAGGAGTGAATTTGTAAATGCCAAGATCTTGTAGTTCCTTAAAAAAATGATACGCATTCATTCCAGATAAATAAATATCACATAATATTGCATCAATTGATGGGCATTCGCTTGAATTAAAATCATTTACATTTTCTTTAAAAACCTTAAATTGATTATTTGTTAAAAAATTAATTGCTAAAAGACCATTTTCTTTTGAAATTAATTCAAAATTTTCATTTA
>CAIZXK010000777.1 GCA_903936865.1 uncultured Bacteroidales bacterium
AGCGACTCTTTTAATAAATTTGCATAAAAATACTAAATATGGTAGCTGAGTATAATGATGAAAGTATCAGGTCGTTAGAGTGGAATGAACATATCAGGTTACGTCCCGGGATGTATATTGGTAAATTGGGTGATGGTGCATCTCAGGATGATGGTATTTACGTACTTGTAAAAGAAACCATTGATAATGCCATTGATGAGTTTGTTATGGGTTTTGGTAGAAATATTGAAATTTCAATTAAGGATCAGAAAGTTACAATTCGTGATTATGGGCGTGGAATGCCTTTGGGAAAAGTGATAGATTGTGTTTCTAAAATAAATACCGGTGCAAAATACGATTCAAAAGTATTTCAAAAAGCTGTTGGTTTAAATGGTGTTGGTACTAAGGCTGTTAATGCGCTATCTTCTTATTTTAAGGTGCAGGCAATACGTGATGGTAAAACAAAAGTGGTTGAGTTTTCAAAAGGTATTTTGACAAATGAATGGAATATTGTTGATTCTGAATTGCGAAATGGCACTATCATTACTTTTATTCCCGATGCTGATATATTTGGACATTATCATTTTATAGATGAGTATCTTGATAAAATGTTGTGGAATTATGCCTATTTAAATAATGGATTGACCCTCAATTTTAATGGTAACAGATATGCTGCCAAAAATGGTTTAATGGATTTACTTGAGAGTAATATCAATGGTTCAACTACTTATCCAATTATTCATATAAAGGAACCTGATTTTGAGTTTGCATTTTCGCATAGTTCAAGTCAATATATTGAAGAATATTTCTCCTTTGTAAACGGACAGCATACCACTCAGGGAGGAACGCATCAGGCTGCTTTTCGCGAAGCCATTGTAAAGACTATCAGGGAGTTTTATAAAAAAGACTTTGACCCCAGTGATATCAGAAGTTCAATTGTTGCAGCCATCAGTTTGAAAATTCAGGAACCTGTTTTTGAATCTCAAACCAAAACCAAATTGGGCAGCATGTATATTGAGACAAATGGAGCTACTGTTAGAAATTTTATTATGGATATTGTTAAAAGAAATCTTGACAATTACCTCCATATCAATTCCGAAACAGCAGAACTGTTGTTGCGGAAAATTATGCAATCCGAAAAAGAGCGCAAAGAAATGGCTAATATTAAAAAAGCTGCCAAGGATAGCGTTAAGAAAGTAAGTTTGCATAATAAAAAACTTAGAGATTGCAGAATCCATTATAACAGCAATGATGAACGCCGCCTGGAAACTACGTTGTTTATTACCGAAGGTGATTCTGCAAGTGGTTCAATTACTAAATCGAGAGATGTGAGTACTCAGGCTGTTTTTAGTTTGAGAGGTAAACCTTTGAATTGCTATGGTTTGACTAAAAGAGTAGTTTATGAAAATGAAGAGTTTAACTTGCTTCAGTCGGCTCTGAATATTGATGAAGATATTGAAAATCTGAGATATAATAATATTGTAGTTGCCACTGACGCCGATGTTGACGGCATGCATATCCGTATGTTATTGCTTGCTTTCTTTTTACAATTTTATCCCGAAGTTGTAAAATCCGGTCATTTATATATTTTGCAAACACCTTTGTTCAGGGTTCGTAATAAGCAGAAAACAATTTATTGCTATTCGGATGAAGAAAGAATAAATGGCCTGGCACAATTAGGTGTTAATCCAGAAATTACACGTTTTAAAGGACTTGGTGAAATTTCTCCTGATGAATTCAGGCATTTTATTGGTCCCAACATTCGATTGGAACCTGTTATTCTTAAAAAAGATTCTTCCATCAAACAAATACTTGAGTTTTACATGGGAAAAAATACACCCGACCGACAAATATTTATTATTGATAATTTGAGAATTGAATTGGATAATCTTGAAATTAATCCAAGAGTAGCTTAAATTAAAGTATATTCTACTATATAAAAATATTCAATATCTTTGCATTGAATTTAAATAAAAATTGAAAAAGCTAACATCTATATTAATAGTATTTGTAATAGTTTTCCATCTTTTTGGTTATTTTGCTGTATTTAAAGTAATGCAACGGAATATTAAGAAAGAGATTAAAACTGCTATTAAACAAGGTGTTCCCGATTCGGAACTGGCTTATTTCCGATTTCCTTCAGATAAGAAATTACAGGAAAAAATGGGCATACGATGGTTGGAAAGTAATGAGTTTACCTACAAAGGTAATATGTATGATGTGGTTCACAAACAAAATGATGGAGAATTCATTATCTTTAAATGTGTAAATGATACTCAGGAAAAAATATTGTTTACCGGTTTAAATAAACAGGTGAAAAATACCATGAATAATGATCCTGCAAAGTCGAAAACATTAAATCTGCTCCAAAAATTCAGTTTTGTTTATATTACCCAATCAAAAGATAATATTGGTATTATCAGAAAGGAAGTTCTCAGATCCTATTATTACAAACCAAAATATTTTTATAACTTACCTATTGAAGTAATAACTCCTCCACCTCAGTTTTCCTGATTTCATAGTTGGATTTTTAATATTTTTTATAAGAGTTAAGTATTGGTTTTTATTGTTTTATAAACTTTTATTTTACTTCTTTATATTTTTGGATTGCTGCTATCTGAAAGGCTTCGCATTTTTTAAAAGGAAGCTTTTTAATCAAATCAATTTTATTAAAAATCCATTATTGACACAACCAATTAATATACTAAATAAAGCAAGTTTTTTATTTGTTTGTCTGCTGCTTTTATTTAACTTCAGTAAAAGCAAGAGATGTTAGCAGGTAAAAAAAGAAATCTGAAATTTAAAGTTTTCAATTCAATTGGTATTGAAGGTTTAACTTTGGTTCGATTTGTAAATGAAGGTTTACAAACGGAATGTATTGATATTGGTGCTTTAATATCAGGGATTTAATTGTTGAATGCTGAATTTGACAAGGGTAAATATTATACAAAATTTATAGTTAAAAAATTAATAAAATAAATCTGCCGGATTTATTTCTAATATTATCAGATAAGTGGCAAATTAGGTTAATCTATTTGTTTAAATCTGGCAGATTTTTTAAATAAAAATATCAAAAAATGAAGAAATTAAGTCTTTTTATTTCAACAGTTTTACTAACTGTTGCTGGTTTTGCTCAAACTATTAAAGTTATTGACAAATCAGATTTGCAGCCTATAGAAAATGTGGCTGTAATGGGAAAAGTGGGATCAGTAACTACCAATAAAGCTGGTAGTATTGATATAAGTAAGTTTGCACAGGATGAAATACTTATATTTAAACATGTGGCTTATCAGATGACAACCATGTCGAAAAAAGATATTATTGCAGCAGGAAATGTAGTGATGCTTACCGACAATGTGATAAAACTGAAAGAATTTGTTTTGTCGGCAAATAAAGTGCTTGAAAACAAATCGGATATTCCTCAGCGGATTGATGTTATCAATAGCAAACAAATTGCTTTTAACAATCCACAAACTGCCGGTGATATGTTGCAACAAACCGGTAATGTTTTTATACAGCAAAGCCAGATGGGAGGTAGTAGCCCCGTTTTGCGTGGTTTTGAAGCCAATAAGGTTTTGATGGTGATGGATGGCGTTCGAATGAATAATGCAGTTTACCGTTCGGGGCATTTACAAAATGTAATAACCATAGATCCAAGTATGTTGGATAGGGTAGAGGTAATATTCGGGCCAGGTTCTGTAATATATGGCAGTGATGCAATTGGTGGTGTAATGTCTTTTTATACAAAAAATCCAATGCTTTCCATTGATGATAAAATGTATGTTAAAGGTGGTGCTTTTACTCGTTATTCTTCAGCTAATAATGAAATTGCCGGAAATATCAATGTTAATCTCGGGTTTAAAAAATGGGCATTCTTAACCAGTATTTCTTACAAAAACCTTGGCGATTTAAGAATGGGTGCAAATGGACGTGATAGTAAATACGGCGATTGGGGGAAAAGTTTATATTATGCAGAACGAATAAATGCAAAGGATTCTATGCTTACCAATAGTAATCCTTATATACAAAAGAATTCCGGTTATACTCAGTATGATATTATGCAAAAAGTATTGTTTCAACCTAATGATAAACTGAAATATATACTTAATCTGCAGTTTTCCAACTCATCGGATATTCCCCGATATGATAGATTAACGGAAATGAGCAATGGCAAGTTAAAATATGCCGATTGGTTTTATGGACCTCAAACCCGTTTGTTTGCTTCATTAAGAACTGAATTTAAGGGCAAAACCTGGATTTATGATAATGCTTCTATTACTGCAGCATATCAAAATATAAGCGAAGACCGTGTTAATCGTAAATTTAACGCTACAGCCGAAAGCCATCAGGAAGAAACAATAGATGTTTTATCTTTAAATGTTGATTTGATGAGACAGATTAAAGAAAAAAATGAATTGCGTTACGGAATAGAAGCTGTTTACAATAATGTAGGTTCTTATGCTTATAATATTAATGTAAATACATTGTTGAAAACGATGAACAACGCAAGCAGGTATCCTGATAATGGAAGCGATTACACAACATTGGCTGCTTATGTTACTCATAATTGGGAATTGAGTAAAAAAATGATTTTCTCGCAAGGAATACGGTTGAGCAGTATCAATCTTAAATCAGAATATTCTGATACCATGATGAAAATTACTAAATTCCCTTTTGATAAAACGATTGAGCAGCATAATGCAGCTTTTACAGGAAATCTGGGCTTGGTTTATATGCCCGGTAACGACTGGCGTTTTGCTTTGATGACTTCTTCGGGTTTTAGAGCTCCCAATGTGGATGATGTTGGTAAAGTAAATGATTCTAAAGCAGGTAGTGTTATCGTTTTGCCAAATCCAGAACTTAAACCTGAGTTTGCCTACAATGCAGATATTACCATTGGCAAAACGTTTAATAATATGATTCAGTTCGAAATTACCGGTTTCTACACCTTGCTGAAAGATGCAATTGTTGTAAATGCTTCAACGTTTAACGGACAGGATTCCATTGTTTGGGATAACAAGAAAACGGCTGTTCAAACGGCTGGCAATGCTGGCGAAGCTTATGTATATGGTTTGCAGGGAAATATTTTATTGCAATTGAACGAAAAGCTTTCATTAAACTCCAGTTTAACCTATACCTATGGCAGATTAAAGGAAGGTGATGTTCCGTTGGATCATATTCCACCTTTATTTGGCATGACTTCGGTAAAGTTTGAAACCAAAAAGTTTAAAGCTGAACTTTATGCCCGCTATAATGGCTGGAAACATCTGGAAGACTACAGTGCAAGTGGAGAGGATAATCTGTTACAAGCTACTGTGGATGGAACTCCTTCCTGGTATACCCTGAATATTCGTACTGCTTATCAGATTAATAAAATACTTAATCTACAACTGGGTATGGAAAATATTATGGACAGCTATTACCGTAATTTTGCTTCGGGTATAAGTGCTCCCGGACGAAATGTGGTAGTTGCCCTTAAAGCTAATTTTTAGAAGTCCCGTTAAATAAAAAGCCGGCAGTGTTTTACTACCGGCTTTTTTATATGGTGATTATTTAATATTGTCGAAATACTATCCCTATAAGTTATTTAATGCATTTGGGCAGTCCACTCGATTAGCTAACTGTCTTTTGTTTTTTAAAATCATAGCCGCACTCAAAACAGTGAATTTTCTTTCTAATCAGGGGAAATGGAGCAAAAATAAACACAGATAAAATCAGATACAAAATATCCCATTTATAATCTATTGCGTATCCATTTCTTGTATTAGTTGATTTGCAATTTGGGCAAATTGCAGCGTAATCGGATGAACTTTTGGATTTATAATTATCTACAATCTCTTTATCCAGATAATATTCAACAGGTCTGATTCTGAAATATTTAAAAACATCTCCGTTAAAGTCGAATAACTCATATAAGAAATCATTCCAGGTGAATATAAATTTTAAGTTTGATAAAGCTTGAAAATCCTTTTCAGAATCAACTATTAAGTCTATGTCGCTTCGATTCAGAATTCTTGCTTTTATTTCCATTGGCTTATCAAGCAAAGCGGGATTATTACGAATTTCAGATTTTATTCTTATTATTTCCAATTGCTTTTCATATTCTGAATGCAAAATTTCGGTTATTTTATATTCTCCATTTTCATCGAACAAAATGCCTTTTTTTATTTGTTTTACTATCTGTTGAGCGAGGTCAAACTGGTCGGAGGGAACCTTTAATTTTACTCCTCCAATTGCAACTGCTTTAAATGGATGTACCCAAACTATATTTTCATCATACACAAAACAATCTATACCTTCAACTTCCAATCTGCCTTTTAAAATGTGACATTCAACTGGAATATTCGAACTAAATAATGTTTCAAGTTTAATCATCTGTATTTATTTGATTTCAAGGTTGCCGTTATCTCGTTCATATTTAATGAAAAACTATAAAATTTCCCAACATGTCAAACCTTGTTAGTTTTTTCCAAGCAAATTACTGCATCGGACAGTTTGCACGATTAAAACTCATTCTTTTTATTTATTTTCAATTTGTTTTAAAATCAATTCAGTCAAAGTTTTTACATCACTATTAATTGTTCCTTGCATATAAAGTTCATAAACATTTTTATTGTCTGGTGGATTCAAATTTAATGTTAATCCTTTTTCCAAAGCCAGCAATCTTAAAAATTCCCTTTGTGCTCGACCATTACCTTCTCTAAATGGATGTAAATAGTTGACATTATCTAAAATTTCAGCCAATTTTTCAACTAATTGTTGTATATTTGTCTTACTCGTTTTCTTGTAATCTAATATTAGCGTATCAATAAAGCGATATGCATTTTCAAAATGTGTTGTTGGAAAAAATTGTTTTCCGTCTTTACTTATTTCAACATTTCGTTTTTTACCGGCCCAGGCATATATGTCTTGAAATAAATGTTTATGAATTGCAAATAGACTTTCAATTCCAATTGTTTTTATTGGCGTTTCGTATAGTTCTTGGATTCGTTTTGTTACAGCAACACTTTCAACAAAAAGTAAAACTTCAGTGTCTGTAACATCTACTAAATTTCTAAGTATCCCAGATTTTGGGTCTGTATAGGTATAGTCAGTGTCAATGTATTTATAAGAATTAGACATAAGCCTTTTGCTTTGCAACGTTTATCAATTCAGTTAAGGAAATCTTACCAATCACATAATCCCTGATGATTTCAATACCCTTGGGTGTTGGTATATAACCCTCAAACATATTGCTTCCTATCGCATTTGCTGTACTTTCCAATGTTTTTAAATCAGAAAATTCAACACCCATAATAGTAAGTTTATTTCGGTCAATTTCTATTGTGTTAAACATATTTTTCAGTTTTAAAATGTTTCACAAATATAATCATTTTTTGTGAATTATGTTTACTCGCAGGGTCGTGTTTTTGCATAATGATCGTAAAAGTTATAGCGTTTTATACCTCGTTTCCTTGCAAAAAAAATATAAGCTGATAAATTATCGATTTGGTGAAAAATTTATTAAAGGCAATGAGAGAATGATTATTAGAACAAATATAATTGCAGTTTATCGTTTTAACAAAATAAAACTATAATCTGAATATGAAGAATTTTGAATTGTATTGCAATGTATTTCCATTAGTTGTTTATACATTTTTGCTGAAGTTGTGTGTGAGTTGGTTATTTAAAATTTCGAAATACTTTCCCTGCAAAGCTAATTACTACATAGGGCAGGTGCTCAATTGAAGACTGGGTTTTTATACTTTTATTATCTTTTTTTCTCTCATTCCATTTTCTGTTTTTACTCTTACAAAATAAATACCGCTTGTTAAGTTAGAAATATCTATCCGAGTTTTGATATCTGTGATTTGCTGTTTTAATAATTCCTGACCAACTATATTATATATGATGAGTGTACTTTCGTTTGATACAAAAGGAATACTTACTATTATAGTATTTTTTGCAGGATTTGGGTAAACTGAAATTATATATGAATTATTCGGATTGATATTTTTTGAAGGAGAACCCAAGCTATACTCTTTTATTGTGATTGCAGATTGAGATATCACATCAACTTTTACCCAACCAAATAAAGTATCTGTTGAAGTTTGATATTTAACTCCAAAACATACATTACTTTTATTTAACCATTGATAACTAGTTGCATCTGGGCAAGGACCAGACCTATGATTATAAGTAAGAAAACCTCCATCAACATAAATTCCATCATTTATTGTGTCTCCATAATTATATACTTTTAAAATTGTTCTTACCGAATATTGGTCTGGACATGGTGGATTTGCTGGAATAAAAGTTGAGTCTCTGCTACCAAATGAAAAACTGGTAAACGAATTTAGTGAAGAAATATAAACTGAAAGATTTGATGACCCTGGTGAAACACCTCCAAATTCATCAATCTTTATATCGTCAATATTGTCTTGATTTATATCAACATAGAATATTTCGTGCGAAAAGGATAATGGGTAAGGATTTAGTAATGTGTCTGGTGTTATGTCTACAAATATTGAACCTTTAATACCGGCAATTGAATATTGGCTTTTAATGTCATTTGTAACTATAATAATTAAGAACATTGAAATTATCAGTTTTGCAATTTTTAAATTTTTCATTTTATTTCGATTTTCTTAATATGATTCACTTACAAATTTATTTAAATAGAATATCTCTATAATATATCCCAAATTGCATTGGCTTTGTATGGGTTTTATTATTTCTATTTTATTTTACAAATATACAAAATCTAAAATACAACCCCACAATCTTGCGACTGTGGGGTTATTTTTATTATTATAATTATTCGATTCCGATTTCCGGTTCTTCACTTTCACCTTCCTTGCTGTTATTTCTTCGGGTGCTGCGTGCTTTGAGCTGGGTTTTGTAATAGGAAACCAAGTCGTTAAGTTCGCTGACAAGTGCTGTATAATCCTGATCGCTATGTTCGCGGCTGCAATATTCAATGGCATCGAAAAAATAACCTAATTCTTTATTTGTAGTCTTGCGGATAGAACGTGTGTCGATTTTTTCTACTTCTGCTCCCGATTGATTGCGTTCCATAAATAGGGTTGCAAATTCAGTATTGTCTAATTTTAGCTGGTCGAAAAGCATGCTGAGGTTTAATGTGGTTGCTGCAGTTTTTATTTCGGGTGTATTGGTGTATTCTGCCAAAAGATCGTCGAGACGCTTGGTTTCGGCATTATAATTATCTGATGCTATATCATTTCCGTGTTTATTAAGAAATCTTTCCAATACCTCTATAGGTGGTTTTAATACAGAAAGATTAACTCTGGAGAGATTCTTAACCTGAGCTGCAATGGCATTGATAAGAGCATCGCGGCTGTTGTCGAGTTCATTTATCTTATTACTGAGCGCACTGCCTGATTCCTGTACTTTTATTTTTTCAAGTTCTGTCAGCGTAAGCATTAAGTTGGCATAAGGTTTACTCAGATGCAAGTCGGCAATCTGATAGTTGTCAACAATTTTGGTAATCTGTGTAATGAAAATCGGAAATTCGCTGTTGCGAAGCGAACTTAAAGTAAATCGGTTTAATTCAACTGTCATAATTTAAATAAATTGAAGATTAATATTAGATTTTATTGCAACAAAAGTAATCTAATTAATCAACATTATGTAATTAATTAATTTTATTTCAATATTTTCCATTTTAAGTTGGATAATGAAGTAGTTTATTATTGCTTTTGAAAAGCAAATATTAAAAAAGTTTGGTTTGTGTTTGCTTTCGAAAAGCAGGGATGAAATTAAATTGGTTTGGGCTTGCTTTTGAAAAGCAGAGATGAAATAAAGTTGGTTTGAGCTTGCTTTTGAAAAGCAGGTATGAAATAAAGTCGGTTTGTGCTTGCTTTCGAAAAGCAGAGATGAAATAAAGTTTGTTTGAGCTTGCTTTCGAAAAGCATGGATGGAAAAAGTTGGTTTGAGCTTGCTTTTGAAAAGCAGGGATGAAATAAGTTTGGTTTGAGTTTGCTTTCGAAAAGCAGGGATGAAATAAAGTTGGTTTGAGCTTTCTTTTGAAAAGCATGTGTAAAAAGTTAAATATTTATTTTGTCCAAAAAAATAAAGTAATACTATAAAAGTAATGTTATTGATTATCTCAAAATCAAAACTACCGGATTTTAATCTTATAAATTATTGTAAATTTGCAAAATCAGAACAGGAAATCTGATGTAAATCTATTGGATTCCTTTAATCAATAACATGAATAATGAAAATAATTTCCGATACAGAAGCAATATTCCATTGCGATATCACTGCTCCATGTTTTGCTTATCTGGCCGAAAATGAAGTTGAGTTTATAAAGAAAAGCAAAACAATGGTTGTTTTTCGCAAAGGTGAAAACCTATGCAAGCAAGGAGCGTTTGCTTCCTATATCCTTTTTATTGTAGATGGTGTGGTAAAGCAATACATAGAAGCGGGTGTGAGCAAGAGCCATAATCTGAGGATTTATAAAACAGGCGAATTTGTTGGTTTGTCGGCAATATACAACGAAAACCGTTTCAACTATTCCGCTTCGGCACTTACCGATACCAAAGTTTATCTGATTGAAAAGGAAATAATGTTGCATGTGTTGGAAAGCAATGCTTTGTTTGCAACCAAAATAATGAAAAACTATTGCCGGCAGAATAACTTTCTGTTCACCGCACTTCAGAATATAATATATAAACAGATGAATGGCCGCATGGCCGATGCATTGCTTTATCTGGATGAGGAAACATATAACGGTATTTCAATTTTTCCCTTGTTAAGCCGCAGGGATATTGCAGAATTTGCCGGTACTTCTACCGAAAGTGCTGTTAAGATACTTAAAAGTTTTGAAAGGGACGAAATTATCAGACTTGAAGAGAAAGGTATTCAGATTATTAATAAAGAAAAGCTTGAAGATATCAGCAGGAAAGGATAATTTGTCTGCTGATTTTATAAAAAACAAACGCCGGAAATGAATATATCCTTCATTTCCGGCTTGTCTTTTTTTATACGGCTTTATTTTTTAGCAGCATTAATTACATCCTTCAAATCAACAGATTGTTTGGTTAATGTAATCTGGCAATGTTGGAAATTGTTTACCGGCCAACCATTCCATAAAACATAATTTCCATAAATGTCTTTTTTATTGTAAACGGCAGAAGTGTTTTCATCAATCTCCCAGGTCATTGTATTAAAATCTTTTGATATGGAAACCCCAACATTCATAAATTTATGATACACCACAACGTCGAGGTAATCGTTTCCAATACCTAACATTCCCAATAAAGTGGTAAGTGCTTTTTGTCCTGGCAGACCCTCCAGTTTCATTTCCAATGTAAAACGATCTTGTTGTCCGCCACCGATAAAAAACTCTCCGCCATTAAAACTTAATGTTGAATAATTAAATACCTGATCTATTTTAGAAAATATCTGTGTATATTTACTTGGACCATAAACAACATACATAATCAAGGGACCAGCAGAAGATATAATGGTTCCATCGCTGCTCAAATGAAATGCAACAACAGGAAACGAAACCTGATCTGTAATATCCTGACCACTTGCATTTGTAACGTAAGAAACTTTCCAAACGCCTTCCATACTCGATTTGGTAGGAGGTAATACCTGTTCCAGCTCTTCACAGGCTGTAAAAAGTCCTGTAATAAGTAGTACAATGCTGAATAAAAATATTTTTCTTTTCATAGTATAAATAAATTTAAAATTGAAATAAAACAAAATGCATACCAATTCTACAAAAATAATAAAAAAACATAATAAAATCCTATTTTCATCATAATTAACAAAAATATAAATACCTTATATCCACACTCTTTATTATATTCGCCACTAATTGCACTAATTACACTAATTTTTTAAAT
>CAIZXK010000778.1 GCA_903936865.1 uncultured Bacteroidales bacterium
AGTATTTTATACAATATTCAAAAGATAATATGAAAACAATTACAGTAAAAGATACAGAAATCGCAATAATTATAATAGACGAAAAGGATTATATTTCGCTTACTGATATTGTAAGAAACATTCAAAATGGTTTGTCTCTAATTGAAAAGTGGTTAAGAAACAAAAATACGATTGAGTTTCTTGGGATTTGGGAAGAAATGTATAATACAGATTTTAATTCCCTCGAATTCGAGGGAATTAAAAGTGAAGCTGGATTGAACCGTTTTATCTTATCTGTAAAACAATGGACAGAAAAAACAAATTCCAAAGGTATAATTGCAAAGGCGGGCAGATATGGAGGAACTTATGCTCATAAAGATATAGCGTTTGAGTTTGCCAGCTGGGTTTCTCCTCAATTCAAGTTATATCTTCTTAAAGAATTTCAAAGATTAAAAGAGGAAGAACAGAAACTATTTGGTTGGTCTGCAAGAAGAGAACTTGCAAAAATTAATTATCATATTCATACTGATGCTATTAAACAAAATTTAATTCCTTCAGAACTAAAACCAGAGCATATATCAATTGTATATGCCAACGAAGCGGATGTTTTAAATGTAGCATTATTCAGTAAAACAGCCAAACAATGGCGAGATGCAAATATGGATTTGAAAGGGAATATTCGTGATTATGCAAATATCAATGAATTAATCTGTTTGTCAAATATGGAAAATATTAATTCTGTATTAATTAATGAAGGTTTTCCTCAAAATGAACGACTGGTAAAATTAAACCTTATCGCAATTCAACAGATGAAAATATTACAAGATATTGAAAACCGAAATTTTTTGAAATAATAGTATAAATTGTCAAAAATAAAAAATATGCTTAACTAAAATATTAAAAATATGATAGATGTATTACTAATAACATTTCTTATTACACTGTTTTATATGGCTATAGCAAACCGACTGCTCACCTATATAAATGTATTGGCTTTGCAAGGTGTTCTGCTATTTTTCGTTGTTTTTCTTCAACTTAACGAAATCAGCACATTAAATCTGGTTTTTATTCTTTTGGAAACCATCATCTTTAAATCAATTGCTGTTCCAATTTTTTTGGCTTATGTGTTAAAACGAAACAATATTACACGTGAGGCTGAACCATTTTTGCCTAATTTTGTCTCACTGATAATAACTACCATCATAGTTGTTGCCACAATTTTGTTGGCTAATGTAATAGAAGATACGCATCTGGACAAAATATTTTTTGTTGTCGCTCTTTCCACACTTTTTGTAGGTTTATACATTATTGCCACCCGTCGTAAAATCATTACACATGTTATGGGTTATATGGTTATCGAAAATGGAGTTTTTGTATTGTCGCTTGCTGTTGGTAATGAAATGCCAATGCTTGTAAACCTGGGTATTATGCTTGATATTTTTGCCAGCGTACTTATTTTGGGTATTTTTTTAAATAAGATTGGAGACGTTTTCAAAAATATTGATGTTAATCAATTGAGTAATCTTAAAGATTATTAAACCTCTTAAACACTAAAAACATGACACTTATATACCTGATTCTCGCTTTTTCAATAGCAATAGTACTTTTTGTAAATAAAAATAAGGCTATAAATTTAAGTTTGATTATCATATTTGTAATTCTACAATGGATTTATACAATTTATGCATGTTATCATTTTAAAACAACAGATCTTGAATATTTTACATTTGATTCACTGGGAATACTTCTGCTGATAACATTAAGTATAATTAGCATTCCTGCAATGATTCACAGCTATATTTATATCCGTATAAATGGAGATACTCCACAATCAAAAGGAATCTATTTTGCTGCAATTACAGGCTTAATTACTGCAATAAGTGCTGGATATTTGTCAAATCATATAGCAGTTACCTGGATTTTTACTGAACTTACCACATTATGTGCTTCCGCTTTAATATACCATCATCGAAATAAACTGGCACTCGAAGCTACCTGGAAATATGTATTTATTTGCGCAATCAGTATTACGTTCATCTTTATTGGGATATTATTTTTAAGTCTTTCATTGCAACATGCAGGTTCTGAAGATTTATCATTTCAAAATTTGCTTTCGAACGTTGATAAACTTAATCCGTTCTGGTTACAACTTGCTTTTTTATTCATATTTACTGGTTTTACAGCCAAATTAGGATTGGTACCTATGTTTACTGCCGGTATTGATGCCAAGGATAATGCACCCGGACCAGCAGCTGCATTACTTTCAACTGTATTAATGAATCTGGGTTTTATTGGTATTTTTCGTTTTTATATAGTAATTGCAAATACTTCATTGCATCATTGGGCAAACCTTGTAATTGGTATTGCTGCATTCTTATCAATATTTGTAGCAACTGTTTACATGATTAAAGTGAAAAACATTAAACGAATGTTTGCCTATTCAGGAATTGAACACATGGGCTTGGTTATGTTGGGAATTGCTGCCGGAGGTGTAGGTTATTATGCTGCTGTTTTACATATAGTATTACATGCTTTTGTAAAATCAAGCATGTTTTTTCAATACAATCAATTATATAACGTATTTAAAACCAAGAGCATCTATCATATTGGAAATTATTTCAAATTTAATCCTACTGGTGCAATGGTGCTTTTATCAGGGTTTATTTGTGTAACAGCAATGCCTCCATCAGGTTTATTTGTGAGTGAATTTATGATTTTCAGTTCCTTATTTTCAGCCAATCATATTATCGTTTTATTATTGGTTCTCTTATTATTAACTATGATTATATGGGCTTTTGGGAAAAATATATTCAAAATACTATTTATTCCATCCATCGGTTTTAACGAAACTAATGTTGTTTATACTAGTCGGTGGGAATCTTTAACTCAAATTATTTTATTGGCAGGTTCAATATATTTAGGTTTAAATCCACCAGCCAAATTTGTGCAACTGATAAATGAAAGTATCATGCAATTACCACTTTAAAAAAATATCAACCATGAATTATATATCCGTTTCAAATAATCAAACAATTAATATTTCATTAATTCCGGTAATAGATTATAATACATTTTTTGAGTTAAATACAGGTTTTATTATAAATCGTCCCGAAAGACATTGTGTAAATTACTATGGATACTATTTTAATGGGAAAATTAAATTAATTTGCTGCATAGCAGATGATTCAACTCATGAAATATTTCTTTCCTCCAGTTTGGTTGAACTTTCAGCTACTTTAGATGCTTTTACATCCAAACTTCTATGTTTTGAAAAATTTGAGAGAGAAATTCATGAGAACTTTGGTATAAAATTCAGTGGACATCCATGGTTAAAGCCATTACGTTATCCTTTTAATCGTTTTGACAAATCACAAACTATTGCTAATTATCCTTTTTATTCAATTGATAGTGAAGAATTACATGAAGTTGGTGTAGGCCCGATTCATGCAGGTGTAATTGAGCCGGGTCATTTTCGCTTTATATGCAACGGAGAACAAATTCTTCATCTCGAAATACAATTAGGTTATCAACACAGAGGAATTGAACAATTATTTATTGAAAAGAAAAACCTGATTCAAAGGATTACTTTAGCTGAAAGTATTGCAGGAGATACTGTTGTAGGACATTCAACAGCATTTTCGCATATTTGGGAAAGTTTATGTGATTATAAAGTTTCCAGAGAAATTGAATTTACCCGAACAATTGCACTTGAATTAGAACGAATTGCCATTCATACAGGAGATTTGAGTGCAGTATGTACCGATATTGCTTATCAACTTGGTAGTTCCGTTTTTGGAAGACTCAGAACCCCTATTATTAATTTTATGCAGGAATGGTGTGGTAACCGTTTATCAAAAGGATTAATTCGACCAGGATATAATAAATTTCCTTTTGATCAACTGCTGGCTAATCGATTGAAAAATATTTTGGATACTTTTGAGCCAGATTTCAGTGAAATGTGCAAACAATTATTCAAATTACCCAGTGCTTTATCTCGATTTGAAAGAACCGGAGTAGTTTCTAATGATGATGTAAAATCAATCGGAACCGTTGGATTATCTGCCAGAATGAGTAATCTGAAAAGGGATATTCGATTATCACATCCTTATAGCCTTTATAATGAATTAGATCACGAACCTATTTGTAAAAGGCATGGTGATGTATATTCAAGGGTTCAGATCAGAAAACTTGAAGTTAAACAATCTATAGAACATATTCGCAAGTTGTTAGAAAATATTCCTGATCATTTGGACAATGAGTTAATGAATTCACCTAAATTAAATTCTTTTTCAATTTCGCTGGTTGAAGGTTTGCGTGGTGAAATATGCCATTGTGCAATAACTGACCAAAAAGGAGAACTACTTCATTATAAAATAAAAGACCCATCCTTTCATAACTGGATGGCTTTGGCATTATCAGTAAGAAATAATGAAATATCTGATTTCCCTATTTGTAACAAGAGTTTTAATTTATCGTATTGCGGACACGATTTGTAAAAGTAAAAGTATCATAATATGATTGACAATTTAAAAATATTATACCATCAGGGAAAACAATTTATTCCCGATGTAACGACTGTAGTTGTTCCTGGCATTTTCAGAGGACGACCTATTATCAGTCGTGAAAAAGTAGAAATAGAAACCCTGATGAAATTATGCCCAACAAAAGCAATTACATCCAATCCTGTGGCAATTGATTTGGGAAAATGTACTTTTTGTGGAGAATGTGCCATGCAATTTCCTGAAAAAATAAAATTTACTACTGATTATAAAATATCTGCCAACGACCGTCAACAACTAATAATCAAGGAAGGAGATGAAAACCGAATTGAAATTAATCCAAAAACGGTTAGAGATGATATTCATAGAATTTTTGGAAAATCATTAAAATTAAGACAAATCAGTGCTGGTGGTGATAATAGTTGCGAATGGGAGTTAAATGCATCCAACAATGTTCAATTTGATATGAGTCGCTTTGGAATTGAATTTGTTGCTTCGCCACGTCATGCTGATGGAATTGCGATTACCGGACCAATTTCTGAAAATATGGCAGAAGCAGTTCAGATATGTTATGATGCTGTACCTGAACCTAAAATCATTGTTTTGATTGGAACTGATGCAATTAGTGGAGGTATATTTGCTGAAAGTTCAGCAATAAACAGAAGTTTTCTTGAAAAATATCACATCGATTTATATATTCCGGGAAATCCTGCTCATCCGTTAACAATTATAAACGGATTATTGGATTTGACGAGAAAACAATAAAAACAGAAGATTAATAAAAATGAAAATTACATAAAATGAAAATTATCAACAAATTTATGTTGGTAAATTTTGTTATATAAAAAATTAATACTAATTTTGCACTCCCTTTTTAAAAAGGGTATTATAGCGAAAAAGAAATATTTATACAAACAAATGGATACATTAAGTTATAAAACAGTGTCAGCAAACAAGGAAACCGTAAAAAAAGAGTGGATTCTGATAGATGCTGAAAATGAAGTTCTGGGACGTTTGGCTTCAAAAGTTGCCAACGTATTGAGAGGAAAACACAAACCCAGCTTTACACCTCATGTTGACTGTGGTGATAATGTAGTTATTATAAACGCTGAAAAAATCAGATTAACCGGCAAAAAAATGACTGAAAAAGTTTATGTTCGCCATACTGGTTTTCCTGGAGGACAACGTTTTGCTACGCCTAAAGAATTACTTGCACGTAAACCAATTTCTGTAATAGAAAAAGCGGTTAAGGGCATGTTACCTAAAAATACTTTGGGAAGTGCGTTATACAAAAATTTACACGTTTTTGCTGGTACAGAACATATTCACCAAGCACAAACTCCAAAAGCAACCAATTTAAATACAATAAAGTAACATGGAAGTAATCAATACAATAGGAAGAAGAAAAACTGCTGTTGCACGTATTTACATGAAACCTGGAAGTGGTAACATCACTATCAATAATAGAGATTATAAAGAGTATTTTTGCACCGGAACATTGCAATATATCGTAACTCAACCTTTTGAAATCTTAGGAATTCAGGGAACTTATGATATTAAAGCAAATTTGGACGGTGGTGGAATTACCGGACAGGCTGAAGCATTACGCTTAGCCATTTCTCGTGCATTATGCGAAATTGATAATGAAACTAATCGCCCACCTCTAAAATCCAAAGGATTAATGAAAAGAGATCCAAGGATGGTTGAACGTAAAAAACCGGGCCAGAAAAAAGCACGTAAGAAATTCCAATTCAGTAAACGTTAATGACTTGTTAGTACGTTTAGTATCTAAATTATCAAGACTCTATACATTCAGACTACTTGGTAATTGTCTTTAATGGAAAGTAAACAATTAAAAAATTATTTAAATGTCAAGAACAAATTTCGACCAATTATTAGATGCAGGTGTACATTTTGGTCACTTGAAAAGAAAATGGAATCCTAAAATGGCACCTTATATTTTTATGGAACGCAATGGAATCCACATCATTGATTTACATAAAACTGTTGCTAAAATAGATGAAGCAGCTGCAGCTTTAAAACAAATAGCTAAATCAGGCAAAAAAATCCTTTTCGTAGCTACAAAAAAACAAGCAAAGGAAATTGTTGCAGAACAAGTAAAAAGAGTTAATATGCCTTATGTTACTGAGCGTTGGCCAGGAGGTATGTTAACCAATTTCGCTACTATACGTAAAGCGGTTAAAAAAATGTCATCAATTGACAGAATGATGACTGATAAATCTTTTACTGATATTTCTAAAAGAGAAAGACTTCAAATTAGCCGCGAAAGAGCTAAATTAGAAAAAAACTTAGGTAGTATTTCTGATTTAAATCGTTTACCATCAGCTATTTTTATTATTGATATTAACAAGGAACATATTGCAGTTTCAGAAGCAAGAAGATTAAACATTCCTACTTTTGCATTGGTTGATACCAATACAAATCCTGATTTAATCGATTTCCCAATTCCTGCAAATGATGATGCTTCAAAATCTATCAATGTTATATTAGAAGCTGTTGTTAATGCAATAGATGAAGGATTAAGCGAAAGAAAATTAGAAAAAGACAAAAAAGCATCAGAAGATGAAGATTCATTTGATGAAAATGGAGATAATATTGGAGGTCGTGCCTTTGATATTGATGATGATGATGATGCAGAAACAAAAAGAAGAAATGCAAAAAAAGCAAAAGATGAAGCTGATGGAATGAGTGATTCTTCAAAAAGACCACGCAAACCAATTGCAAAACCTTCAGGTTTAAAGAAAAAACCTATCAAATAAATAAATTTTAAGAACCTTTAAATCAAAATAAAATGGCTATTACAGCTGCTGAAGTTAACAAACTAAGACAGATGACCGGTGCAGGTATGATGGATTGTAAAAACGCATTGGTTGAAAATGACGGCGATTTCGATAAAGCTATCGATTTTCTTAGAAAAAAAGGTCAGAAATTAGCTAGCAAAAGAGCAGATAGAGATGCAAACGAAGGTGTTGTTATTGCAAAAACCAATGATGATAAAACCTTTGCTGGTATAATCATGATTAATTGTGAAACAGATTTTGTTGCAAAAAACGAAGAATTCGTTAAATTCTGTCAATCTATTATTGACTTAGCTATAGAAAAAACTCCTAAATCAGAAGATGAATTAAAATCTTTAGAAATAAATGGGAGAACTGTTGCTGATTTATTAATAGATCAAATTGGTAAAATTGGTGAAAAAATTGAATTGACTCACTATCATTTTATCGAGGGAAACATGAACTTTGCCTATAATCATCATGGAAACCGTTTAGCTACTATAGTTGGATTCAACAAAAAATGCGATGAAAACTTAGGAAAGGATGTTGCTATGCAAATAGCTTCTATGGCTCCAGTTGCTATTGACAAAGAAACTGTTTCGGCTGATGTTATCGAAAAAGAATTAGAAATCTATAGAGATCTTATTCGTCAGGAAGGAAAACCTGAAAATATGGTTGAACAAATTGCTCAAGGAAAATTAAATAAATTTTTCAAAGATAGTACTTTATTAAATCAGGATTTTATTAAAGAAGGCAAAAAAAGTGTAGGACAACACATTAAGGAAATGGATAAAGACCTTGTTGTTACTTCATTCAAAAGATTAATGTTAGGTGCATAATCGAATAATATTGTCACAAAAAAAGCTGCCCCAACATGGGCAGCTTTTTTTATTTTAAGTATTTTTTATTTTCAAAATACTCCAAATATTGTTTTAATACCGAAATGAAAGCGAATAGTCCAATTCGCTTCGCTATTGAAACGATAACATATTTCTGATTGGCATTATACCATTAAAAAATGAACTAATTTATAAATCACTTTGCTATAAATTAATAAAAGATATATTTCAAAACTGCATTCTCAATATTCAGGGATGAGAATAAATTGAAATTTCAATTTTTATTACTCCAATTTTTACTTATCAGTAAATTTCACAAACATTCGAATATCATCTTCAGGTCTGTTGTTCTTATCTGTAGCAACAGCAGCTATTTTGTCAATCACATCCCATCCACTTATAACTTCGCCAAAAACAGTATAAGCTCCATCTAAGTGAGGTGTGCCGCCTATTGTTGTATATATTTTAATCTGTTCAGCAGTAAATGGTTTACCAATACGCTTTGATAGCATATCTAATTCTTCTGTTGTAAATATTTTCCCTTGTACAATATAAAATTGAGAACCGGAGGAAGCTTTTTGAGGATTAACCATATCACCTTCACGTGCAGCAGCTAAAACTCCTTTTTTGTGAAATAAATCAGGTCGGAATTCAGCAGGAATAGTATATTGGGGACCACCATTTCCGAGCATGGCAGCAGCCTGAGCATTTTTAGAATCAGGATCACCACCCTGAATCATAAATTTATTTATAACTCGATGAAATAAAGTGCTGTCTAAATAATGTTCAGTTACCAATTTAATGAAATTATTCCTGTGCAAAGGTGTTTCATCATATAACTTTAGCTTAATATCACCCAACTTAGTGCTGATTACTATTATTTTCGAGCTATCTGCGGTTTTAATCTGCTTTTGGCAAAAGCTATTTGATTGAAATAAAAATAATGATACAATTGATAGAAATACTAATTTTTTTTTCATTTTTTTGCGATTATTAATAAAAATTTATGTAGGTTTGCTAAAAATTTAATGTCATTGCAATATTAATAAAATATCAGCTAAAAAATGAAAAAAATATTAACTAATTTGTTTTTTTTGTTCGTTTTAATAACGATAATAACAATAAGTTTTTCCGCTTGTAAAGAAGATACTGATTGTAAAGTTGAAATAATTACCAAATTATATAATGATACCAATATGTTAGTACCTTATGCTGTAGTTACAATTGAGGAAGGTGATATAGAAGTTGTTGGGGTATCAGATATAAATGGCAGATATACACATACGTTCCCTTTAGAGGCTATTCTTAAAGTAACTTCTGAAGATACGATTTCTGTACCACCCTTGGTAGGTGAAGGATCTATCAGATTAGTTCCAGGAAAAACAATTAAGAAAACCATTTTTGTTAAGTAGCAATATTTATTAATATTTTTATTACTAATATTCTGCTTAAAAAATTTAAACTTTATTACGATTTTAGAGTGAAATCAATGTATATTTGCTGATTATTTCTAAATTTTATACAAATGAAAAAATCATTCCTTATATCTTTTATCATGTTGTTTATTAACTTAATGGCTAATTCGCAAATAGTTATTAACAATACTGATATGCCTGCAGCTGGCGATAAAATTAATGTAAGCACCGCAGCAACAGCAGGAAATATTGATTATAAACTTACGGGTGCTGATTTTACATGGGATTTTACAACTTTAATTCCAATGAGTCAAACAGTTGATACATTTGTAACCGTAAGTTCAACTCCAATTTATTATTACCCATCTTTTATAACAAGTGCTAATCAGGCATTAAAACAGGCAAACATAAATTTGGGTGTTTTACAGATGAGCAATGTTTATAATTTTTATAATAATTCTAATTCCTCATATTCATTGATTGGATATGCTGCACAAATTAATAATATTCCTATTCCATTGAAATACAATACAGCGGATAGAATAATAAAATTTCCACTAAATTTTGGAAATATTGATTCAACCAATTCGATAGCAACGTTGAATGTACCTTCACTTGGTTATTTTAGCGAAACTAAGAAACGTAAAAATATTGTAGATGGCTGGGGAACTTTAAAGACTCCATACGGCACATTTCCAGTAATGAGGATTAAATCAATTATTTATCAAAAAGATACACTTAGTTTAGACACAATTCCTTTTCCTTTACCAGCTATTATCAGAAATATAGTGGAATATAAATGGATAGGAAAAAACTTTGGAATTCCACTGTTAGAAATTACAGAAACTTCTGTTGGAATTATGCCTTCATTTACTACCACAATTACTTATATTGATTCTTTGAGAAATCTTAATCCATTTGGTATAGAAAAGATAATTTCAAACGAAAACATTTCTATTTATCCAAATCCGGCTAATGAGTTGTTTACTATAAAATATAACCTTGCGAAATCTGTTGATGTAGATATCAGAATTTATGATTTAACAGGGAAAGAAATTAAAATACTGGATCAAGGAATTAAAGATAAGGGAATTAATCAAAAAACGATTAATCCTTCAACAGAGAAAATACATAAAGGGGTTTACTTTGTTAAATTTAAATTCAATCAGATTGTCTATACCAGAAAATTGGTAATTTTGTAATATAGAAAGCCATTTGCTTTAACATTAAGAAATTCCAACTATTTGCTTTCTTGTCAATAATCTTAAATGAACAAAATTACAAAATAATAAAGTTCAGAGAGTTATATAAACACTTGAAATTCAAAACAATTATATATAACTATAAGTAACATTCTATTTTAAACCATAATTTTTAAAATATAAAAACGGTTGCTAAATTAATATCCAACCGTTTTTATAATAATCTGTTTCCTCTTTTAATATATTTATAACTAATTACCAAACATATAACCAACAGAAAAGCTTAGAACATTAATTTTTAATACTTCGTTATTTGCACTAACAGGATTAAGGTTAGTTAAACCTAAACCATATTGTACTCTAAATAAAAAGTTTTTATATTCGACACCAGCACCAAAATTCAAACCAAAGTCGAACCCTCTTAAATCATCAGTATTTCCTGTTCCATATTTCAAACCAATTGTTTCATTTTGAATACCCAATTGAGCTAATAATGCAGATAAAGAGGTTCCTGCAGGAAGTCCGCTTGCTGAATATTCATTAGTTCTGTTTCCTGATATTCCAAATGCAAAGTAAGGTCCTCCATAGATAATTACTTTTACAGGTTTAATGTCAACTTTATAAACTGCATTAATAGGCACCTCAAGAAAAAGTGGAGATAAGGTTTGATTTAACGTTAGTGTTAACGTATTAGTTAGAGCTTGAGATAATTCAAAATTAGCACCTTTGCTATTTATAAACAAACCCGATTCCAACGCAAAATTATCAGAAAAATTATAGGCAAGAATAGCTCCTACATGATATGAAATCCGTGAACTCTCTGTAACACCTGAAAACCCACTTACTCTCATATTTGAAATATTAAGCCCTGTTCTAACTCCAAAACCTAATTGAGCAAAAGAATGTGTTGAAACTGCCAACACCAACATAATTGATAATAAACTTATTATTTTTTTCATATTAAAACTTTATTTATTGATTTTTTACTAATTTTTTTAATCATTTGAATATTAAATATTCTAACTAATTTTTACTTTATTGTTATGGTGGTTTATTAATTTTCATGAAATGTTGAGTTTACTATGTTATATAATAAAAAAGAAAATCAGATCCCTATTTTTTAAATTATTCTTTAATAAATTTTGATACTACCGGATTATCATTATTAATTACTTTTACAATATAAATACCTTTATCATAGCCAGAAATGTTTATTTCGGTTTGCTGTTGTTTTATACCTTGTTGTAAAAGCAACTGTCCTTGAATATTATAAATGAAAATAGAGTTGTTTTGCAGATTTTTAAATTGTTTAAGGTAAATATTTAAAACATCTTTGGCTGGATTTGGAAATACAATTAGTTCGGATTTTGTTTTTCTTAATTCATTTACTGAAGAAAACAAATCGCTGCAATTGTGCACTAGATTGGTATTATAATAATTACGGATATTTTGCACATACTGTTTTAATTTGGTAACACTTGCAGTATTTATTGTATCAGTATAATCACGTGCAAAAGTATACGCTAAATCAACACATATACTGCTGTCTTTTAGCAAAGTATATGGCCCAATAGAACCTAAGCCTCTTCTGTCTCCGGGTACATTAGTTGCACTTATTTCTGTCCAGTCTGAAGTAATGCCTGGCATACCTGAATATGCATAATTTGTGTTAATGCTTGTTGAACCTGAACCTGAAAAATGACCATTACCACCAAAAACAAGATGTGTATTATCTTTCCATAAACTTTTCATATAATTATAATATTCATATGGTGTAGTTGGATCAATCATTGGTCCACTTGATTCATTTTTGAAATATATAAATGATGTTAAAGGGTTATTTAAAAAACTAACTCCCTGAGCAGGTGGATTATTACCATAAACAGCATCTGTGTTAAGTGCATTATATGCATAAAACATTGATTGAATGCTATCACAACCAATATAATCGTCAAATCCATATCCAATATCAAAATCAGTAAAAGAACCTATATATAAACTGTCATAATTATTTTGTGAACGATTATAAATTCGATAATTTATAAAGATTGTATTATTTAATGCACTATCACTAGAATTATTAAAAGCATAAGCCAAACCATGAAACTCAGCATTTAGTTTGTTTCCCTGCGATTCTGTATGTGTTAGGTCATCATTATATATAAAATATAATGCCTGATCGCCTCTAATAATAGGATAGTCTCCATTATGAGGATCGTAATATCCGTTCACATTTACATCAGTATAAGGTGCCAGATATTGAGCCTGACCATAATTTGTATTGCCATTTCCCGGCCAGGAAGTAATATCCATAGGAGCTATATAAGCAGAAGAATTATAGTGTGTTTTATGATAATCAATTTCTGATTTTGAAACTTTCCAGATATGATTCCACTTTACTTTTTCTGTAATATAAATTGTTGTATCATTTGATATCGGACCAGAACGAAAATCACGGCCTTGAGTCCAGTATCGTTCAGCAGCAATATGTAAAAATCCATTATTATCTTTTGCTCCTGCCCACAAACTTCCGCTAAAAATTGTACTGTTATTACTGTATTTAGGAATATTAAACAAATTATTGTTACCAAACCAATTTCTAAATAAATAACCTGAAGATGAAATACCTGCTTCAATATTATTTATATCCAGCCTGTTATAATCTTCCAATAAATAACTTTCTGAAAATGAAAAAGAATATAAATTTTTATTTACAGGCAAATTTGATAAGGATATTTCTGAATTTACAAACCACAATTTATCATTGGTTTCGCATTCAATAAACATAGGGCGAATACTAACAGGTAATACACAAATATTAATATTAGTAAGTGTAAAATTAATCAATAAATAACTAATTGCATTATTTGAATTTACAAAAATTGAACTCATATAAATATTCCCATTTGCATCTTTAGTAAAGTCAAATATTTTTGAATATAATATATGCGTATGTGACTGATCATATACATAAGAACTTAATTTTGGGTAAGCAACGAGCAACGATTGAATAGTATTATTGTTATAAATAAAAGCACCCTTACTGTTTGTTCCAATAAAAAGTTTATTCATATTATCGCTACATAATGATATTATATTATTATCTCCAAGACCAGAATTGCTTGTATTGAAAGTGGTCCAAATTCCAGCTGATAACTTAGATAAACCATTAGAGGTTCCAATATAAATATCGCCAGTAGCAGTTTGCTCAATTGCCTGTACATTATTAAAACATAATTGCGAATTTGTTGTATTATAAGTGGTCCATGTTGTACCATTTAATTTGGAAACACCAAGATTGGTTCCTACCCATAATACATTATTCTTATAAAACATTGTATTAATAACATTGCTTACTAACTGGGAATTTGATGTATTAATAGTACTCCAGCTTCCATTTTCATACTTTGCTATTCCATTTTTAGTTCCAACATATACAATATTACCTTTAGCAACTATAGAAGTAACCGAATCGGAAGGAAGATTGCCATTTGCAACATTATATAACGTCCAGTTAAGGTCATCAAATTTATGAATTCCTAATTTTGTATATCCAATCCATTTATTACCAGTACTGTCAACTGCAATAGCTGTTTTAAATAAAGCATTATTACTGACTCCTGTCTGAAATCCCCAATCTTTTACACCAAAACCCAAAGAAGTTGGTTGACAAAAACTTATAAAAGCTGTACTTTGAATAATCAGTACAAAAAAAACTTTTAAGATAATCGTTTTCATATTATTGATTTTTAATTTTAATATTAAGTTTTAAATAAATATTAAATCTAATCAATAGGCGTTTTATTTTTTAATATCTGCCAGATTTTACTTTTTACTTAAATTGCATGATTACAATAAGTAAATACTAAAATCTGGCAGATTATAATAGTTATTTTGTTAATATAATTTTCCCTGTTATGACTTCCTTATCAGCATTTAATTTGTAAAAATAAATACCTTTAGCAAGATTTTCTGCTTTAAAAATCAGATTATGTTCTCCTTTTTCCTGTTCATTATCGCAAAGAACCCTAATTTCCCTACCTGTAATATCAGTTATACTTAAGCGTAAATGCTTATTTTCATTAAGTGTATAATTTAAGGTCGTATTATCAGTAAATGGATTAGGTACTACGGTAACTTTAATTGAAACATACTGATTTTCAAAAATTTCATTATTGTTATAATATATAATGTTTGAAGAATCGGAACTGCAACCATTCAAAGTAACTATTACAAAATAATTTCCAATTTGCTGTGGCATATAAGATTGAGCTAAAGCATTATTAATGATTCCTGTAGCCAGATTATACCACTGATTACCATTTGCTGAACTTGATGTAAGCGTATTTACATTTTGAGTTATGGTAGGTGCAGGAGGTGTTGAGTTTACAACAACAAATAATGAAGATAAAGTACCTACACCACAGGAATTTTGTCCTTTTACAGTAATATTTCCTGAAGTAGCAGATGAATTATAATTAACAGTAATACTGTTGGCTGTACTCGAACCTGATGCTCCTGAAGGTAAAGTCCATAAATATGAAGTAGCATTTGTAATTACCGGAACAGAATAAACTACATTTCCTTGCCCTTGACAAATAGATGTTTGTCCGTTAATACTGCCAGCTGATAATGGTAATGGATTTACTATAATAGATAATGAAGAGGCAATTCCATCTCCAGAAGAATTACTTCCTTTAACGGTTATATTTCCAGAAACTGCTGTTGTACCAAAATTTATAGTAATACTGTTTGTTGTGCTGGAACCTATAGCTCCATTTGGCAAAGTCCAGATATAAGTTGTTGCATTATTGATCACCGGTACAGTATATACAACATTATTCTGTCCCTGACAAACTGTTGTTGAACCTGTTATAGTTCCTGCAGGATCAGGAATAGCCGTACCACTTTGAACTACTGTTACCAAAACTGAATTCACACCTGTCCCACTTACCGTTATGGTGGCAGTTCGAGATGTAGTTGATGAATTTGCCGTATAATTAGCAGTAATTATTCCGTTTCCTGTTCCCGAAGGAGTTACGGTACACCAGGTTTGATTACTACTCGCTGTCCATAAAACAGTTGAAGTTACTGCAAATTGTGTACTTCCGGCAGTTGAGCTTACATTTTGACTGGATGGAGTTACACTTAATGTTGGATTGCTTGAATTATCTGCAATATCAACCATATCGAGGAATAAGGCGGCACCATCAGTTTGATTATCAGTTATCTTTTCATTAAAAGCAATATAAATCTGCTGACCGGTATAAGCAGCTAAATTATACGTATATTGAACCCAACCAGAATCTGCAGCGGAAAATCCAATCATTGCCAACTGGCTGCTAAAACTGGTGGTTTGATTATTTGTTGTTGAAACCTTTACAAACATTGTATCTGCATAACTCCCAAATTTCCGAAGATAGAATTTTAGAACTTTGTTAGCAGAAACAACAATTGAAGGTGATATCAGCCATTGGTTATTTGATGTGGCTGAGCCACTTCCATAATATACCAATGCCATTTTATTTCCACCACCAGGGCATGAAGTAACATCTCCACCTGTAAATCCTGGTACTGGAGTTGTACCAACCAATGAACTTTCCCAGCCTGTACCACCTATTGGATTTTGAACGGTCCATGCTGTTGGAGGGAAATTAGTCTCTTCAAAACTTTGTGGCCAGATAGCTCCTCCCGTTCCTGATTGAATTACAGTTACGTTTTGTGAAGCAACACCTGTCCCACTTACCGTTATGGTTGCAGTTCGAGATGTAGTTGATGAATTTGCCGTATAATTAGCAGTAATTGTTCCGTTTCCTGTACCGGAAGGAGTTACCGTACACCAGGTTTGATTACTGCTCGCTGTCCATGAAACAGTTGAGGTTACTGCAAATTGAGTACTTCCGGCAGTTGAGTTTACATTTTGACTGGATGGAGTTACACTTAAAGATGGATTGCTTGAATTATCTGTAATATCGACCATATCGAGGAATAATGCAGCTCCGTCGGTTTGATTATCAGTTATTTTTTCATTAAAAGCGATATAAATCTGCTGACCGGTATAAGCAGCTAAATTATAAGTATATTGAACCCAACCCGAATCTGCAGCGGAAAATCCAATCATTGCCAACTGGCTGCTAAAACTGGTGGTTTGATTGTTAGTTGTTGAAACCTTAACAAACATTGTATCTGCATAACTTCCAAACTTTCGCATATAAAATTTCAAAACCTTGTTAGCAGAAACAACAATTAAAGGTGATATCAGCCATTGGTTATTTGATGTGGCTGAGCCACTTCCATAATACACCAATGCCATTTTATTTCCACCACCCGGACATGAAGTAACATCTCCTCCTGTAAATCCCGGTACTGGAGTTGTGCCAACCAATGAACTTTCCCAGCCTGTTCCACCTATTGGATTTTGAACAGTCCATGCTGTTGGAGGGAAATTAGCTTCTTCAAAACTTTGTGGCCAGATAGCTCCTCCCGTTCCTGATTGAATTACAGTTACCAAAACAGGATTCGATCCACTTGCATTAATGGTAATAGTTGCAGTACGTGTTGAAGTAGATGTGTTTGCTGTATAATTGGCAACCAAACTGCCACTACCACTACCAGAAGGTGTAACTGTACACCAGGTTTGATTGCTGATTGCAGTCCAAGCATTAGCAGAAGTTACTGCAAATTGTGTACTACCAGCTGTTGAACTTACATTTTGACTGGATGGAGTTACACTAAGAGTTGATCCAGCCAGATTAAGACGTATCATGGAAGGATAAACCTGATCTAAAGACCACACATACCACTGGCTATTAACTGCATCAAATAATGCTGAAGTATAGTAATTTTGCAAAGGAGCTGTATTATCTATTGCTATTTTTATAGTGTCAGTTCCTCCTAACATTTGAACTCCTGCCCAATATATAGAATCAGGACTTAATAAAACCGGTGTGGTAAATGGAATGGTTATAGAGGGTGGATTTAAACCAACAGTTGTGGGAATATTAGCAGAAGTGATTGTATAAAAACTTGATTCAGCAATTAAAACTCTGTTTTGTCCAGCCCCCCTGTATAAAACAGTTTTAACTGAGGAATTAACTTTAGTAGTCAAATTTACAACAAAATTAATACTTGTAGCCATAGCTTGCTGTTTAATTTCATACATATTAGCTATTACACAGGCATTCCCATTGTTCCATCTTGATGAATAATAATAATTATTATCCCTTGATAATAGATTAGTATTGTTTAATGTTATCTTAATTGTATCATTATATAGCACTTGCAAATTATCGCTGCTTACAAAAGGTGCAATATAATAATCGCCAGCTACATTTGGTAATGAAATACTATCAAGATCTAGAGTATCAATTGCCGCAGAAAGTAAGGATTGAGAAAATGAATTACTATAGATTGCAGAAGTGCTTAATTCTAAAGCTTTAAG
>CAIZXK010000779.1 GCA_903936865.1 uncultured Bacteroidales bacterium
ACTATGTCTACATGAGTTTTAATAAGTTCCTTCAAAAAATCGATATTAGCTTCAACAACATTAAAACTTGCCAAATCCAACGAAACTCTTAGTCCTTTTTGCTTGGCCAATACAACTGCATTTCTTATTAAATCATGATTTTGAACAAGATAACCTTCAATATGAAAATAATGATACCCATCAAAAATATCGTCTGTAAGATGTTCAGAAGAAAGCTCAATGGCTGCTCCTAAAAAAGTAGCAAAAGTTCTTTCTGAGTCGGGACTAACCAATGCAATGGCTCTACCTGATTCTGTTTTCCCTTTGAATAACTTTGGCTGGATTCTATTTTTTGTTAAATCTTCATGAAAAAATGTTCCAAATTCATCTTCACCAATAGTTCCAATAAAACCAGTTTCAATGCCCAAATTTGCTAGCCCATGAATTGTGTTAGCAGCAGATCCACCTGAAGATTGTTGTTTTTTAAGATGTTGTGTACCTTTGATTACAATTTCAGCAGCAAATTTGTCAACCAATTGCATACTTCCTTTGGGAAGATTTAAATCACTAAGCAAAGCATCAGTTTCTAAACGTGTCATAATGTCAACCAATGCGTTACCCATTCCGAGAACTTTATACATAATTTTTTTTTATTTTTTTTTGCAAAGGTATTGTTTATTTTAAAACTTTATGTAATTTTGCAATCTCAATTTTTAAAATTCCTCCTTAGCTCAGTCGGTTAGAGCATCTGACTGTTAATCAGAGGGTCTCAGGTTCAAGTCCTGAAGGGGGAGCAAAGGAAAATCAGGCACTTACAGAGTTTTTTGTAAGTGCTTTTTTTATGCCTACGCCTATATTACGCCTACTTTTTTAATTTTACTCCTTTTTTCACTCTCTTTTTTACACAAAAAAAGCTACTCAAAAATTGAATAGCTTTATCTCAATGTTATTTTCACAATAATAGTGATTTTTTAATTTCTTATTAATGTATAAATTATAGTATTTGAGAAAAGTATTAATCTTTAATGCATCTAACAGAATGACCACAAGTTTTGGGATTATTACTTTTAATAATCCAATCATTCGCATAATAAATAAACATACAGTATGATTCATTTAAAATAAACTCTTCAGTATTAGACCACCATGCACCATAAATACCTAAATAATCAAATTCACCAAAAGAAATTGTATAACCACCAGGAAGAGCTGTAAAACCTGTTTCGTTTGTTGCAATACCTTGCCAACTTGGTCGATACTGCCAATGTGTTGATCCAACTTCTTTTAACTTATCACTTCCAGAGTATTTGTTACTACCAGAGGATTGACCTCCTAAATAATTAATTAATTCTGCCCATTCTGAAACAGTAGGAACATGCCAACCCAAAGGTGCAATTTTGCGAGGATCATTAACTGCATACCAATTGTATAAAGCACCATAAATTCCCTTATAAGAAGTTGAATCATTTTTATACCAACGATATGAACCTATTAAAAGCGTATCCCAATCCAAATCATTTGTTATATTTAATATAGCATCACCATTACAAAAATGTGTAACTTTTAAATTCTCAGCCATCCACGTCTGATTTCCAATTTTTATTGTTTTATATTTATTTCCATCCCAATCTGTTATTGAATCATATTCTAAATTTGTATTAAACAAAATACTGTTTTGAACATAATTTGTAATATTGGGTAAATAAGTTTTATTATTCTCTTTTTTACAACCCATTAGAGTTAATAATAAAATAAAAAATAAAATCCTTTTCATAATACAGTTTTTTAAGTTTAATAATTCACAAAGATAACTTATTATTTTTCAATCAGATTTTATTTAACAAAAAAGCCTTAAAAATTAATTCAAGGCTTTTAAACAAATCTGTTTAATTTTACTTAACATACTTCATCAAAAATTTATGTTTAATTTTCCAATAAGAAAATGTAAATAGAAGCAAAAAGCTTAAAAAAATAATTATATCATTCATATTATTAGTATTTATTAATTGTTTATTTCTTTACACGTGTATGTAACGTTAAAAAACTCTTCATTAATGATTATTAATTAACCTCTTCAAAATCCTTAAAAAC